>JAFDGP010000132.1 GCA_019309245.1 Deltaproteobacteria bacterium
CCGACCGTCAGCCAGGTCCTTTTCGTTTTCCTGTTTGATTGTATCCGCTTCCCGGACCGGCTTTTCGGCAATACGCTCCAAGGCATCGTTTTTCTGACTCGTATTCAAGACCGACATCTGTTTGGCGGCCTGTTTGGCGCGTTGAGCCATGGTCTTGATCGTCTCTTCTATGGACATGCGGCCTCCTCCATCGTGTCTAAGGTCATCACGAGATTATCCCGATGGATAACTTCGTCATAGTATTTGTATCCCAAACGCTTCTCGATTTCACTGGTGCGAAGCCCCATCACTTTACGGATATCCGAAGCTCTATAGTTCACCAAACCTTTGGCAAACACGACCCCGGCGGGATCTGCACAGCTTACCATGGCACCTTCGCGAAAATCGCCCTCCACGCCGACGATGCCGATGGGCAGCAGGCTCTTGCCGTTTTCGCAGATTGCCTTTGCGGCTCCACGGTCGACCCTAATAACACCCTTCTCCGCCAGCGTAAAGGCAATCCAACATTTTCGGCAGGCCATTCGTTGCCCCCTGGGCAAAAAGAGCGTCCCGAGATCCTTTCCCATAAACAGGTCTTTCAAGATGTCGGGCCTCAAGCCCCCGGCGATAATCATGGGAATCCCGCTGGTGATCACCTTTTTTGCCGTTTGCACCTTGCTTTGCATGCCGCCGGTTCCAAGGGCACCGGGCGCATCCCGGGCCGCCCGTTCCAGCGCCCGATCAATCTTGGACACCAAAGGCACCAGTCGCGCCTCCGGATGTTTCTGCGGATCCTTGTCATAAAGCCCGTCGATATCGGTCAGATTGACCAGGATCTGCGCATCCATCAAGTGCGTTATCATGGCGGACAGGTTATCATTGTCCCCGAATTTCAGCTCATCCACCACCACCGTGTCATTCTCATTGACGATCGGCAAGATCCCCCAGTTCAGCAATACATTCAGGGTATTTCGTGCGTTCAGATATCGTTTGCGGTTGCAAAGATCGTCTCGTGTGAGCAGAATCTGGGCGACCTGTCGGTCATAGCGCTCAAAGGCCTGCTCGTAAGCCAGCATCAAACTGGGCTGTCCCACCGCGGCAGCAGCCTGTTTTTCGGGAATCTCCCTGGGCTTTTCTTTCAATCCGACCTTTTTCACGCCCGAACCGATTGCCCCGGAACTGATCAGAATCACCTCACACCCCCGGTCCATTAACCAGGATATCTGACCGGCCAGGCCGGTGATGATTTCCAGGTTCAGGCCATGGCTTTTCGTAAGAACCCCGGTACCCACCTTGACGACGGCCCGTTGTATATCTTGAAACAATTGTTTGCGGATACGGACCCGCTCATCCTTGTCGATAACGGACCCCTTGCCTTTATTCATCTTGCCCTCCTGCCCTGGCCTCGCGAACCAGGCGGGCCAGATGGCGTTTCAGAGGCGACAGGCCTTGCCGAGTCAAAGCCGATATGGTCCAGATATCAGGATTAAACGGCCGCAACCTGTCCGTGATCTTTTCCGCCAGTGCCCGGGCACCAGGGATGTCGGCCTTGTTTAATGCAATCACCTGGCGCTCTTTGGCCAAGTCCGGGTTGAACAGCTCCAGCTCCCGGTTGATCACGCGGTAGGGTCGCACGGGATCTTCTTCAGGCAGATCGGACAGGTCAATCAAGTGCAGCAGGATCTGTGTGCGTTCCACGTGCTTGAGAAACCGCACGCCCAGCCCGACCCCCCGATGGGCCCCTTCGATCAGTCCGGGAATATCGGCAATCACAAATGGCTCTTCATCCCGCGATTCCACCACCCCTAACGACGGCACCAAGGTGGTAAAAGGATAATCGGCCACTTTGGGGCGGGCACAAGACAGCCTGGAAATCAGGGTGGACTTTCCCGCATTTGGGAGGCCGATAACCCCCACATCAGCCAGCAGCTTGAGCTCCAGCCGGACAGTGAGTTGTTCGCCCGGCTCCCCCTTGCCTGCACGCCTGGGGGCCCGGTTCCTGGACGATACGAAACGGGCGTTTCCCGCTCCTCCGCGCCCGCCCCGCGCCACAACGACCGCCTCGTTGGGCCGGGACAGATCCTTGATGAGGCCACCCGTCTCATCGTCGTGGATTAACGTGCCCACAGGCACCGCAATCACCAAGTCCCGGCCGGTCTTTCCCGACTGGTTTTTCCCGCGCCCGTGGGCGCCTCTTTCGGCCTTAACGTGCCTCTTGAAGCGAAAGTCTTGAAGGGTGGCCTTGCGCAAGGTGGACTTGAAAACCACATCGCCGCCCTTGCCCCCGTCACCGCCGTCCGGTCCCCCTTTGGGCACATATTTTTCTCGCCGAAAACTCACACACCCATTTCCACCGGAGCCGGCTTCCACGGTAATCAGCGCCTCGTCAATGAATCTCATAGCCTGGCCTGTTGGTCATGCCAGATCCTGGAGATCACACACAACGGGGGCAAACCCTCGTCCCTCATGTTGCAGAATCAGGATAAGGCTTCAATTCGGCATACTAAATAACCATACAACAGGGCAGAAAACGGAATGGCGTATCCGTGCACGCAACGACTCAAGTGCAAAAAAAACACTTTCGGGCTGCCGCGCCCGGATCCCGAGAATGTGATAGGAGTCCGTGGAAAACCCGGGGGCAGCCCCTCAGGCGGAAGTCACAGGATAGACACTGACCTTTTTTCTGTTACGGCCCAGGCGTTCAAAACGGACAACCCCGTCCGTCTTGGCAAACAATGTATAGTCTTTTCCCAGGCCCACGTTGTTGCCAGGATGAACCTTGGTTCCCAGTTGCCGAACCAGAATGCTGCCTGCTGAAACAAGTTGCCCGCCGAAACGCTTGACCCCCCGTCTCTGACCGATGCTGTCGCGACCGTTTCTCGAGCTGCCTCCTGCCTTTTTATGCGCCATGGCCCTGTGCTCCTTCGTCGAAGAATGAAATCGGTTTACGCTTGAAAACAGTACGTGGTAGATTTTTTGTCGGCTCCGGCCTGCCCGGGTTAGGAGGAACCCTCGGAAATCTTGTCAATCTTCAGGGCGGTGTATTGTTGCCGATGCCCCTGCTTTTTCCGATAGCCTTTTCGGCGTTTATACTTAAAGACAATAATCTTTTTTGCCTTGCCCTGCTCCATAATCCGGCCGGTCACACAAACACCGGGCAGCGTGGGTTGCCCGACCTTCACATCCTCACCGTCAGCCAGCAAAAGGACCTGATCCAGGGTCACCGCAGTGCCCACTTCACCGGGAATTTTTTCCACCCTGAGCGTCTGTCCCTCATGGACCTTGTATTGTTTTCCACCCGTAGCGACAACCGCATACATTGGTAATACCCTTTCTAAGCTCCTAATGATTCTTGAAATCAAAAACAATTATATTAAACTTAATAAGAAATGGATGTCAACTATTTTTTGTATCGCTCGTACCATTCCCATTGTTCAAGATGAAAATGGGGGTCCGGACGGATATTGATTTCCTTTTTGAGCCATCCTTCCAAAGACTCGATTACCCCTCGCTCTTCACCCAGCAGGAGTTCCGCAGTCTCGGGATGCACCTTCAAGGTGATGCTGTGCCCCATCATCTCTCCGGCCTCCCTTCGCATTTCACGGTAGATATTATAGCAAATGGTTCTTTTTGACTGTAAGTACCCCTCTCCCTCGCAGTAGAAACAAGGCTCACACAGCATCCGGTTCAGCGTCTCCCGGGTTCTCTTTCTGGTCATTTCGATGAGCCCGAGTTCCGACATGGGAAGCACATTGGTCTTGCTCCTGTCCTTTTTTAACGCTTCCTTTAAAGCGTTAAACACCCGCTCGCGGTTCGACCTTTTTTCCATGTCAATAAAATCAATAATGATGAGTCCGCCGATATCCCGCAGCCGGATCTGATAAGCGATCTCCTTGACCGCCTCCAGATTGGTTTTGAGAATGGTTTCTTCCAGGTTGTGCTTGCCAACGAACCGGCCGGTGTTGACATCGATGGCCACCAGGGCCTCTGTGTGCTCGATAACGATATAGCCCCCCGACTTGAGCCACACCTTCTTTTTCAAGGCGCGGGAGATCTCTGACTCCAGGTTATATGCATCAAAGATGGGGTCGGGATCCTCATAGAGCTCGACCGCATCTTTGAGTCTCGGCATAAACGTATCCAGGAACTGCAGAATCTCTTCATAACCTTCTTTGGAATCAATGACCAGATGGTCTACTTCCTGGGTGAACAGGTCTCGTACGGCGCGCAGGGTCACATTGAGCTCTTTATGGAGCAAACTGGGCACAGGGGCAGTGGCATTTTTCTTCTGGATTTCCTCCCATAACGACACCAGAAACTCCATCTCATTGGCAAGCTTTTCCGTACCGATCCCTTCGCTCACCGTGCGAGCGATAAATCCGTAGTTGTCCGGCCGGATCGCAGCCAGCGTTTCTTTCAGGCGCCTGCGCTCATTCTCATCCTCAATGCGGCGGGACACCCCGATATGACTGGTAGTGGGCATGAGAACCAAGAACCGGCCGGGCAAAGATATCCTGGAGGTAATCCTGGCCCCCTTATTGCCGATGGGGGCCTTGGATGCCTGGGCCATAATCTCCTGGCCTTCATGCAAGAGTTCTTCAATCTGGAAGCTCTGATCCAGATTCGGGGGACGGTCGTTCTCGTCCAGTTGACCGGGGCCGTCTTCGTCGTCTTCCTCGGATGCGTGCATGAGCTGTTCAAATTCGTGGTAGTTGTTCAAAACGTCAGCCACGTAAAGAAAAGCGGCTTGATCCAGCCCAATATCCACGAAAGCGGCCTGCATGCCGGGAAGCACCCGAAGTACCCGCCCCTTGTAGATATCTCCGGCAATGTCGCATCCGGTCGGCCTTTCTACAAACAGCTCCTGGAGGGTGCCGTTTTCCACCAGGGCGACCCGGGTCTCATGGTCTGTGGCGTTTATAATTAATTCTTTTGGCATATTATATGGTTAACACAGGCGTCAGCTAAATTCAACCGAATTGTGCACTCAACAAGCCCGAGACGGCCGGGAGGCCCTTGCACTCCCACTGCTCGGCAGTGGGGATCGCCTTGCCTCAGGGCGATATGATCCAGGCCGGGGCTTTCGGAAAAACGACCCGGCTTCCGAGCCAGCTAAGTGCGCAAAATATCGCCTTGTAAGCGGGAACAACGAGCATTGCAAAGGTCCCCCCAAATCCACCGCCTCGCATCTCCGGCAAACTCGGCAACCGGTGGATCCGGGGTCTCGCTCAGGCCTTGACACGCTGCGAACTTTTTCTTATGGTCCCCCTCCGGAAGCTGTGCCCGAATGTTTTCGCATGATTTATGTGATATCCATGGCGGGCAAAATAACAAGACTTTCATGGTTTCGGTCCTTCGTGCTTTCGTGATAATTTTTTTGTTTTCTTTTTTGGCTCCGGCTTGTCCGGGTTAGGAGAGTAGCATGGCTATTGAACAGACGCTGGTCTTGATCAAACCGGACGCAATAAAAAAATCACTCACCGGGCATATCCTGACACACCTGGCCCGGGCCGATTTGGAGATCGTTGCCGCACGCATGGTCCGCGTTGAAAAAACGTTGGCAGAAGAACACTATATCGCCCTGAAGGGCCAGCCCTTTTTCGAGGAACTCATCGACTACATTACCGGCCGGCTTCACGCGTGCACAAAGGTCCTGGCGTTGGTCTATTCCGGTGAGAATGCGATACAGAAAGTGCGGGTCCTGTGCGGAGCAACCAATCCCGAAGAGGCGGACCCCACCTCTATTCGAGGGGCCTATGGAAGGATTACCACAAAGGGAGTCTTCGAAAATGTGATTCACGCATCAGCCGATCCAAGGGATGCCGAGCGGGAAATCAAACTCTGGTTTACTCCGGAAGACGTGCTTGATCCCATTTACCCGGTAAAAGAGCAGGTATGGAATGGAATCAAAACGCGGGTATGGGCCTAAGAGGCTCGCTGGTCTTGTCACACGACAGCCACCTGTGTGCAGACGCGGGCCCACCTCGCCTCAGAGGAAAAAGGGCCATTTATGGTTGGAAACTAGCCTTGGAAGCGGTCTATAATCTTCAACACCACCACCCCGATCACGCTTGAGCCTCCGGCAACGACCCACTCCATCCACTCGGGCCACGGAAATTCCATCATGGTTGTCACCTCCTCGCATCGTCTCAACGACAATCCTTTTCTTCTCCAATAAAATAATATACTTCAAAAAATATTTAATCAATTAGAAAATAGTGGTATATTCGTTCGAAATAATCAAAATAATGGAAATGCATCATGGAATGGCTCAACTATCATCATTTGTTTTATTTCTGGACAGTTATGAAAGAAGGCGGCGTGACGGCCGCCGGGAAACGCCTCAGGCTTTCTCCATCAACCGTAAGCGCCCAAATTACCGCACTGGAACAAGCCCTGGACGCCAAGCTCTTCCGCCGTGTGGGCAGGGGGTTGGTCCCGACCGATTTGGGTCGGACGGTCTTCGTGTACGCGGACGAGATCTTTTCTCTCGGCAGGGAGATGATGGACACGATCCGCGGCCGTCCGGTGGTGGGCCCGCTGTCGTTGAAAGTGGGCGTGGTGGACGTGCTTCCGAAATTGATGGTACGTAGAATCCTGGAACCGGTGTTTGGCCTTTCCGAGCAGGTACATCTGGTCTGTTATGAAAACAAAGAGCACGCCCTGTTGGCCGATCTGGCCGTGCACAGACTTGACATGGTTCTAAGCGACGCCCCGGTTCAAAAGGGGCTGCCCATCAAGGCCTACAACCATTTTCTGGGGGAATGCGGGGTCACGTTTTTTGCAGCTGAAAAACTGGCAAACACGGTTCGGGAAGAATTTCCGCAGTCTCTGGATCAAGCGCCAGTCCTTTTACCGCTGGAGATGACGGCCTTAAGACAATCGCAACAACGCTGGTTCGATGCCATCGGGGTCAACCCCCTGATTGTGGCCGAATTTGAAGACAGTGCCCTGCTCAAAGAATTCGGCCAGCACGGTGACGGGATCTTTGCCGCTCCAAGTGTTATCGAAAAACAGGTCTGCAGGCAGTATCAGGTACAAATTGTGGGACGAACCGGTGCCGTCCGAGAACAGTTTTATGCTATCTCACTTGAACGGATCATC
>JAFDGP010000001.1 GCA_019309245.1 Deltaproteobacteria bacterium
CGAGGCATTTCAGGCCGGGGCCACAGGGTATGTGGTCAAAGAGTCTGCCGCAGACAGGCTCCTGGAAGGGCTTGATTCTGTGGCAAAAGGCGACCTTTTCTTGGATAGTACCGTTTCCCACGAAGTGGTAAAGCGTCTTATTGAGCTTCCGGAAAAAGATGCCAGAATTACAGATCCCGCCTATAGTAGTCTGACGCCGAGAGAGCAGGAAGTCTTTCGGTTGCTGGCAGAAGGCCTTTCGACCAAGGATATTGGGGAACGGCTTTTTATCAGTCCCAAAACCGTTGAGAACCACCGTGCCAACCTTATGAACAAACTGAGCCTTGAGGGCCCTGTCGAATTGGTCCGCTATGCGGTGAAACTCGGCTTGATTGACGTAGATCTCTGGAAATGTTAACTCTGCAATTTCACCCTGCCTTCTCCGGGGAGATTTCCCGTATCCTTGGGAGGCTTTCCTAGAAAAACAGGCCTTTCCCTTATAGACAGTGTTTGTCGGTTGCATTATCAAGTAGCGTCCTGCCCACAATATTTGGATAAAAGGCTCCTCCTGCGATTGGTTGGAGAATGCCTGGTATATTTTCGGCGTAACTATGAAAAACAAGATACCCTGTTGGGATTTCTTTCAATGCAAGGACAAGCAGTGTCCGGCGTACAAGTCGGACAAGCTGAGGTGTTGGCTCATTTCAGGGACGCACTGCCGAACCGCGATTGAGGCGATGACCCCGGCAAAGCCGGAGATGTGCCTTGGTTGTGAGTTCTTTGAAATGAACAAGGATGCTGATTCCATGGACGAGATGCTGGAGTTGGCTAAACAACAGCTTTTTAGATACAGAAGGCTCGCTGAGCGCAAAGACAAGGAGCTGGCAAGCCTTAATTTGGAACTGTCCCTGAACCTGACAGAGGTGTTTGAAGCGCTGGAGCGTATTGCCTCAGGCGATCCAGATGTCAGATTGTCCGAAACCTCGGACCTGGCGTTGGTTGCCAAATTAAGGCATATGGTGAACGTGACAGCACAAAACATAAGCCAGATTGTGGAGTTATCTCATGAGTTTGCCATTAGTCTTGCTGAGCACTTTGACGTGTTGCAGAGGGTTTCAAAGGGCGACCTTTCTGCCCGGGCATCGGGGGACTCACAGGTGGAGCTTCTGCAGGCCTTGAAGCACGTGACAAACGAGATGATTGGGAACATATCACAACAAATCACCGAACGCGAGCAAGCTGAGGAAAAAGTGCGCCAGGGAGAGGCCCGCCTGAAGACCATTCTGGATTCCATACAGACCGGAGTTGTGGTTATTGATGCGGAAACACACGTCATTGTTGATGTGAATCCCGTAGCTGCTGAATTGATTGGCAAGCCCAGGGAAGACATGGTTGGCCGTAGATGCTATAATTTCATCTGTCCTGTAGACCAAGGCATGTGCCCCGTCAGTGATCTTGGAGAGGAGATACACAAATCAGAGTATGTCCATATAAATGCTGAAGGTAATGCTATCCCGGTTATTAAGACAGTCGTTCCCGTTGTCTTAAATGGGCGTAAACATCTGATCGATTGCTTTGTGGATATCACAGAGCGAAAGCAGTGGGAGGAGTCCCTTAAGGAGAGTGAAGAGAAATACCGGACCATTGCCGACAGTGCCAATGAAGCTATCATCATAATGGACGATAATGGAAACGTATCTTTTTGGAATCCAGCTGCGGAAAAGATATTCGGCTATGCGGCCGAAGAGATAAGGGGAAGGGAACTACACACAACCCTTGGCCCTTCAAGGTATCACCAAGCGTATAAGGAGGCATTCAAAAAATTTCGGGAAACCGGCAGGGGGCCTGTTATTGGGAAGACGCTGGAGCTTTCAGCGGTTAGAAAAGATGGAACGGAGTTTCCCATAGAACTATCTGTTTCAGGCATCAGAATCAAAGGCCAATGGCATGCCATGGGAATCATTCGTGACATCAGCGAAAAGCACAAAGCACAGGAAGAAAAGAAGGAACTGGAAGCCCGCCTCCAACGGACGCAAAAGATGGAGGCGATTGGGACATTGGCGGGCGGCATAGCCCATGACTTCAACAACATTCTTGCGGCCATGATGGGATACACGGAGTTGGCCATACAGGATGCGGGTGATCATCCCGGCCTGCAGCATACGTTGGGGGAAGTGTTAACCGCTGGGATGCGCGCAAAAGATCTGATCAAGCAGATCCTTACTTTCAGCCGCAGGGGCGAAGAGGAAAAAGAGCCGGTGCAACTGGCCCTGATCGTAGAAGAGTCTGTTAAGCTCCTCAGCGCCTCATTGCCAAAGTCCATTGAGATCCGGAAGAATATAAAAAGCCGGTCGGCCATAGTTTTTGCAAATGGCACCCAGATCCAGCAAGTGGTTATGAACCTTTGCACGAATGCGGGCCATGCCATGCGCCAAAAAGGCGGTGTGCTTGAGGTCAGCCTTGAGGACGTGTACCTCGACGCCCAGGCGGCTGCCGGGAACCCGGATCTCAGGCCCGGTGAATATGAAAGGCTTTGCGTCAGTGATACGGGCGATGGCATAGACCGGCCCACCTTGGAGCGGATCTTTGATCCTTTTTTTACCACCAAAGGGCTGGATGAGGGCACCGGCTTGGGGCTTTCGGTTGTGCACGGTATTGTCAAAGGCCACGGTGGCGCCATTACAGTTTACAGTGAGCCGAAAAAGGGGACCACCTTTCACGTGTATTTGCCGAAAATAGAAAGCCAGCAGGCGCCCAGGACCAAGACCGATACTTCAGTCCCCATGGGAGACGAGCGAATCCTGTTTGTCGATGATGAGCAAGCCTTGGTAGACATTGGGAAACGGACTCTTGGCCGACTTGGCTATGATGTGGTCGCCAGAACAAGCAGTATTGAGGCCTTGAAGCTTTTTGAGGCTCGGCCGGACAGGTTTGACCTGGTGATCACAGACGAAAACATGCCCAACATGACGGGTACCCAGCTGGCCGGAAAGCTCATGAGCATTCGGCCCGATATTCCCATTATTCTTTGCACAGGATACAGCCAAAGTATTTCTGAACAGTCCGCAAAGGCCATGGGTATTAATGGCTTTGTCATGAAACCTATGGTCAGCCACGACATCGCGAAGATCGTACGGCATGTGTTGGATCAACAAAAAACAAAACACTCTCAGGCACAGGCGCGTATTTTAATTGTTGATGATGATGGCCACTTCCGGTCAATGCTGCGACAGACATTGGAAAGGGCTGGATACGACCCTGTGGAAGCCCGAGACGGTGAAGAGGGGATAGGGCTTTTTCGAGAGCATCCCTTTGACCTGGTCATTACAGATATCATCATGCCCGGAAAAGAGGGGCTGGAAACCATCATGGAGCTTCGCAAGGATTACCCTGATGCGAAAATCATTGCCATGTCCGGAGGGGGGCGATTGACGTCTGATGACCATCTCGCTCTGGCAAAGGCATCCGGAGCCCAGGCCGTACTGGCCAAACCTTTTTCAAAAAACCAGTTGTTAAAGGTGGTTGGAAATCTCCTGTGTGAAAGACCGGCCGCGGAAAAAGGTTTTACACGAAATGGAAGAATTGCTTCGAAATAAATGGATGTCAATCGTTGATGACCCTCTTAAGAAACTCAGCTCAAATTGCGGCTGACACATTGAGAACAATATGCATTTTTTGCGGGAAAAACTTTAAAAGGTAATCACGAAAGCACGAAAGGACGAAAATACGAAAGCCTCAATGTTTTTCTTCGTGCTTTCGTGATTAATTTTATTTGTGCCTTTGAAGTTCCTTCAATTTATGGTAGTCCTTCCAAGCCGATTTCTATCCTTAAGATGAGTGACACCTTGGTTTACAGTGACACAGATTTGACGCTAAACTGTAGGACGGGCCTATCATGGGATTGTTATCCAATACGGTGTCCATCACCCGCTACCGGGTGGAAGGGAAACTCAAAAAGCCGGCCATTAAGACCGTGGCTGCCGGCCTGAAGGAACACGCCGTGCCCGAAATCGAGGGTGATGTCGCGGAAAAGACCGTGGGATGGACAAGTTTCCAAAGCCCGTATCGGCCCGACTTCGGCGGCTCTTCTTTTGTCGTCGGGGCTTATTTTGTCTTTTCACTGCGTATAGACAAAAAGACGATCCCCCCGAAAGTGCTCAAAAAGCATTGCGCCATAGAAGAGGCGAAACGTCTTGTGGAAGCCGGACGCCCCTACCTGTCTCGCCATGAAAAGAAGATGATCAAAGAGCACGTCAGGAGTGTTTTGATGTCGCGCATTCCCGCTGTGCCGCACGTTTACGACCTGATTTGGAGCTATGAGGAAGGCTTTGTGTGGTTTTTCTCTACCTTGAAGTCGGCCAATGAAGATCTGGAAAGCCTGTTTCTCAAGTCATTTCAGATCCCGCTGATCAGGATCTTTCCCTATACTCTGGCTGATCTTTCCATGGGACTTTCCGGCCAGCAACGCGATACCCTGCTTCAACTTTCGGCCACCGAATTTGTGGGGTGATTCATGCTTGATGTATCGGTATCCTATAACCGTTACAAGTTTCTGGGCCATGAGTTTCTGACCTGGTTATGGTACATAATCGAAACAGAGCAGCGCGGGATCCGACCCGGGCCCGGGGGTGTTTCAACCCTGAGTCTCGGGAACCGCGTAATGCTTGAAAACCGGAAGGACGGCACTGCGGAAACCATCACGATCACCGGCGACGAGGCAGGACTTGAAGAAGGCATGCTTGCTTTAAACAAGGGGGCGTTGGTCACGGAACTGAACCTGCTCTTTCGATCCGGTGATTATCAGTGGCGTTTTACGATCAAAGGTGAGAGCCTGCATCTGGTCGGGTTCAAGGGGCCCAGGACTGGATCTGTGGAGACGCAGGAAGACCTGGAAGGCGCTGTTTTGGAAAAGGTGTATCTGTGCGAGCAGGCGATTCAGTATATGGACGGGATCTTCAAGCAGTTCATTGTCCTGAGGGTTTCAGACGATTGGGCCAAAAAAGTGGTTCCCCGAATGAAAAGGTGGATACGGGGCTGACCCGCGACAAAGCAAGAGCTTTGCGCAATCTACTGTCGGCAGTCGGGTTTTCCCTGACATTAGCACCTGATACCAAGTTCTCAATGCGTGAGCTGCAATTGGACTGGTTTTTCCGGTTATCGGAAGCAGAGGAGCTTCCATCCGTCAACGACGGATGCTCAAACCCCTCAGGACCCGCCATATCCTACCTGAACATTGTCGCCTTCCACGATCACCGGGACCTTGCGCACCCCATTTGAGATCTTAAGCATTTCGTCGAGCTTGCTGCGGTCCTCAACCACGTCCACATAGGTCGCTTTGTCTCCATAGGCCGACCTGGCCTTGCTCGTATACGGTCAACCTGCCTTACCGTAAATAATAATATGTTGTGCCATGTCGCACCCTCCTTTCATTTGCAGTCACTGGCCACCAAAACCACGGGTGGCTGGATGAAGGCCTCGAGACCTTTGCAAAACTCGTTGCTCTCGCTCATGATCGGCACGCTCAAACGACCCCTGTTTGCCGAAGCGTTTCGATTTCCCGCCGGCTGTACCCCAGTTCTTCGAGAATGGATGCGGTATGGTCGCCGAAGTGGGCGGGAGGCGTTCGAATTTTACCTGGCGTTTCGCTCAATTTGACCGGAATCCCGATCATAACGGTTCCCGTGGAATCCCCTTCCCCCGGGCCCATCACCATTTGTCTTTCTCGAAACAGGGGATCATGCAGGACATCTTCCAGGTTGTGCACAGGGGCCCAGCATACATCCAGCCCTGCAAGGTCCTGTCGCCATTCACGCAGGGTTCTTCGTTTGAAGGTGCTCCGCATAAAGTCCAAGATTTCCTGCCGGTGGTCTTCGTCAAATTGAAGTGGCCCGAAGTGCGGTGCATCCAGATGGCGACAAAGGGCCGTCCAGAAGCGGTTTTCTATCGCGCCGACGGAAAGGTAGCGCCCGTCGCCCGTCTCGTAGATATTGTAGCAGGCGTATCGGTGGGACAGAAAGTGGTCCCCGCGAGAGGGGACACGGCCCATTCGGCGGCACAATTCCAGCGCCATAGGTGCAAATAACGCCGCCGTGGCGTCGGTCATGGAGATATCGATGTACTGTCCTTTTCCGGTCCCGGAGCGTGCGTTCAGGGCCAGCAGGATCCCGATAGCGGCCTGAAGCGCACCGGCTGCGTCGGCAATCTGAATTCCGGGAATCACGGGGGCACCGCCGGAAGGCCCAATAAGGTCAAGGACGCCGGCCAAGCTCAAGAAATTGACATCATGGCCTGCGTGGTCCTTCAATGGCCCTGTTTGCCCGTATCCTGTGATTGCGCAGTAGATGACAGCGGGGTTGAGTGCGCGGATTGTGGAATAGTCGATTCCCAGGCGCTGGACCACACCCGGCCTGAAGCCCTCAACAATCACGTCCGTTGCTTGGGCCAGCTTCAAAAAGACTTGTTTGCCTTCTTCGGCCTTGAGGTCCAGGGTGATATGCTCTTTGTTTCGATACAGGGGCTCAAGGAAGCCCTTTTTTTCTTCCGGGTCGGGTCTTGAAACGGCAATCACCCTGGCGCCATGGTCGGCCAGTATCATGGAGCACAATGGTCCGGGCAGCAATCGGGACACATCCAATACAGTGGTACCGGCCAGGGCTCCTTGTGAGGGCATGAGCATGAGTTCGGAACGCACGCCGATAGATCAATATGCGTCGTAGGTCAGCTGGTCCAGGATCGCTTCGTTGTTGAGCCTTTCCTCGATGTCCACATCGAAAAAGTCCGCGACGGGTTGCAGGATTTCCGGATTGCTTTTCCACACGGAGCGGCCGGCCTCCAGCACCACCCGTACCCCTTTTCTGGTCATTTTCCCGAGCGGCCGGCGACAAGGGCCGCCGGGCATCCCAAGGATTGCCATCAGGGTCTTGGCCCCAAGAGGGTTTCTCGCCCGGCAGGTCACGGTGCCGTACGCGGTATCTTCTTCGGTTTTCACGGTCACGATCCCGAACAAGGGTTTTAGCGCGGCCTTAAGTTTTTCGGCTTCTTCGATCTTGCCCTGTTCGATCAGGTTCGTCATATCCTGCACCGCCTTTGGGGCGATGTTGGAGGCTACAGAAATTACCCCACTCGCCTTGATGGACGGGTCAGTCATCATGGTGAAGGTCTTGTCGTCATCGCCGGACATGATGGTGAACGCTTCGCCACAACAGGCGCGAATGCGTTTCATGTTGTCGATACTGCCCGTGGCTTCTTTGACGGCATTGACATTGCTGAACTGATCGTTGAGCATCGCAAGATCCTCGGCCAAAAGCTGCGCCCCGGTCCGCCCCGGGATAACGTAAGGAACGATTTCCATTTGCGGAAACTTGGCGGCAACCGGTGCCACATATTCTTTTCGAATCTCCATGGAGCTGGGACCATTATAATAAGGATCAACCAGCAATGCAGCATCGGCGCCCACATGCGCCGCGTGTTCTGTGCTTTCCAGGGTCTCAGCCGTATTGTTGCTTCCCGTGCCGGCAATCGAGCCGCATCGGCCTTTGCACCTGGTGACCACGGCTTCGATCACCTTGTTGTGCTCTTGCCACGTAAGCGTTGGACTTTCCCCGGTGGTGCCTACAGCCAGGATGCCGCTGACGCCACCGGCGATCTGGAACTCGACCAGCTTGTCCAATGCCTCGTAGTCCACCTCGAAGCTGTCCGTAAAAGGGGTCATAAGCGCGGTGAAACATCCTCTCAGCATGATGGCACCTCCCTTGGTTGGTGTAAGCTCCCAACCCGAACGCGCTGGGAGCAAGAAATATCACAAAAGCACGAAACGCTTTATTTCCCCCGGTTCGGGTTTTGGGCGATCCCTTTGGCCACAAAAAAACCGGAGTACGCGCTCCGGCCATAAAGGTTCAAGAGAGCGCTCCACGAAAAGGTCGTGACAGTCCTGCAAATATTCTCTACAGGCCCAGCCTCTGTGGTAACAGGCCCAACAGAAGACTTCGGCGGCACACCCTTTTGCTACGGGGTTATGCCGGGGCCTGCCCCCCTTTCCCGCAGTGACTCATGAGTGCCGCGCCTCAACTCTTGTTAACGCTATTGAGGCTAGTTTGGGCTTGGAGAAATGTCAAGGCGAAAAAGGCGGGTTGGCCTTACCCGCGTAACGTGGCAGTCAACTTCAGCGGATCAGACAGGATGTCCAGCGCATCCATGACGTGGGTCACCACGATATCCGCTTCGTACATCGCCTTTGTAGTGGCCCCCTCGGCCTGGATGGTGCATATGGCCAACCGGGCTGCTTTAAACATGGGAACATCGATGTTCCCATTGCCGATGCACACCGTAACCTCCGGCCCGATGGACTCTACAAACGCCCGTTTTTCTTCCCCGTCGCGGGTCGTAATAACTTTAATGCCAGATGTCTGATCAAACATCTGGGCCAAGGTCCCTCTGGTATCTCCAGAGAGAATATACACCTTGAGGCCTTCAGCGTGAAATCTCCTGAGGCGATCGAGCACCCCGGGAATCAATTTTCCTGATTGGGTTATGGTGCCGTTGAGATCCAGGACCACGTGTTTGATGTGGAGGGCGCCCCAGCCGGGCACGGACACGGTCTTCACCGATTTTCCTCTTGAATGCCTTTTACTTTATTCCAGCGCGTTTCATTGCGACAAAAGGGCAGCGGCCCGGCCGATCAACGGCCGTGATAATGCTTGGATAAGACCTTTTGAATGGCAACCGCACATTCTTGTTTGTTGTGGTCCGGGCATTCGATATCCAGGATTTGCTGATCAAGGTTGATTTTCTTGATGGTCGCCTGGTATTTTTCAGCTTCTTTTCTGACCAGCCGGATGACCTTGTCGTCATCTCGGTCCACAATGGGCATGGTGAGCTCCTTTCATATGTTCAATCTTGATACATTTGCTCTGCACGACTTTCAGTCCCGCAGTACGGGCCTTTTGTGCGGCGCTGTTGTTGGCGATTCCCAACTGCATCCAGACTACCTTGGCGCCGATGGCAATGGCATCGTCTACAATAGGGGGGACGGCGTCCGGCCTGCGGAAGATATTGACAACATCTACCGGAAAAGGGATGGCTTTCAAACCGCGATAGCATGTTTGACCCAAAATTTCTTTTTGTCCCGGATTGACCGGGACGATGGTGTAGCCATGATCTTGCATATACTTGGCGACTTGATGACTGTCACGCTGCGGCTTGGGAGACAGGCCTACCACCGCAATCGTCCTGCACGACTCCAGAATGGCTCGAATTTCTTCTGAGGGCGGATTGTCTTGAGGAATTTCGCACGTCGCGTTGAACATGTTCCCATATCCTTAACTTTTTTCAGTACACCGCATCATATTGGATGACCGCTACGACGTCAAGCGGTGGATTTGGGCCACTTGGGCTGTTTTACTCCAGTGTATGAGCCCACGCACAAAGCGGGACCCGGACGCTATGGAGGCTATAGTGCCCTCAGTGATTCGGAACGCAGTGGGATTTTGCCCCTAAGGGCGTCGTCAATCAGACAAAGGCCAGCCTCTTTGTCCCTGGGAAGTCTCGCGCGGACGGGGAGGTAATTTGAGGCATGATTGGCGTGAAAAAGCCCCCCGGAGAGTCTGGTATGTGCGATTATGGATTTCAGCTCCGCGAGCATGGCTTCCGGACCGATGAGCTCGAACCGGCCCTCGGCATAGTCTTTGCCCAAGGGCGTATTCGGGAGCACCATCAGACTCAGTGCGCCCACATAATTCGGGTCCATGGCACTGAGGACCCGTCCTGTGGCCTGTGCATGGATTTGAGAACGTTCGGGGCCGGCCAAGCCCAGCAACACAGTTACAGAAAGCTTGATCCCGGCCTGCCGTACCCGTTGGCCCATTTCTACCATGGTGTCCGCGTTGACTCCTTTCCGAATTCTTTTTAATGTCTTATCGTCACCGCTTTCAAGTCCCATGTAGATGATCCCCAGCCCGGCTTCACGCAGGGCCTTGAGATCTTCCAGTGTCTTTTCGCGAATGCTTTTCGCATTTCCGTACAGGCCGATCCGGGTGACCCAGGGGAGCTGCCGGCGAATGTTCCCAAACAGGTCCAACAACTTGCGTTGCGGGCACACAAGGGCGTCTCCGTCGGTGATGAAGACGCGTCGTTGGCGCTGACAGTAGCGCGAGGCAAACCCAATGTCTTGTTGCACGATCGCCTCAGGCTTGAAGGCGAAACGAACCCCTTTGTACGTGCCGCAAAAGGTGCATTTGTTGTGGGAACACCCCCGTGTCACCTGCAGGATAATGCTGTTAGCCTCACTGGGAGGGCGAATGATGATGCCTTGATAGTCCATTGCCGGTTGTCGGTACAGGTCCTAAGAAAATACCGCTAATTTGACAGCCGGACTCTGTCCGTAAATCTTTGATTTATGGACGAACACCGGCTACATTATAATAGATATTGTAATAGATATTATCCGATATGACCCAAAAGTGGGCAAGAAAAAAAACGATCCAATGCCGCCCGAGGTCTCTGGAGCCGGTTTGGCGGCAATTCCTGACAATATGGAAGGAGAGACAATCATGTCCGACGCCGAACAATACAGGATGGAAAAAGACGGCATGGGGGAAGTTCGGGTCCCTGCGGAGGCCTACTACGGAGCCCAGACCCGTCGCGCCGTAGAAAACTTTCCGATCAGCGGGCTCAGGTTTCCGCAGGGGGTTGTAAAAGCCCTCGGCTTGGTCAAGAAACATGCAGCCCGGATCAACCACGCGCTGGGGTTGCTAGAAGCCGATGTGGCCGAAGCCATTGCCCGGGCCGCCCGGGAAGTGGAAAACGGACATCTGGACGAGCAGTTCGTGGTGGATATTTTTCAAACCGGCTCAGGCACGTCCACCAATATGAACGCAAACGAGGTTATTGCGACAAGGGCGAATGAACTGCTGACCGGTCGAAAACATACCAAATATCCAGTTCACCCCAATGACCATGTGAACAAGGGGCAATCCAGCAATGACGTGATTCCCACGGCCATTCACATCGCGGCCCTGACGGCGGTAACACAGCGGCTGCTCCCAGCGCTTGGTGGGCTGAGGGACATGCTTCAAGAAAAATCCACACAATTCCATCCAATCGTCAAGATCGGACGGACCCATTTGCAGGATGCCGTGCCGGTTCGCCTGGGACAAGAATTCAGCGGGTTCGCCCGCCAGATTGAACAAGGCATGGGAAGGATTGAATCGACCACCGCGGGGCTCGCGGAGTTGGCCCTGGGCGGTACGGCCGTGGGGACCGGCTTGAATGCCCATCCGGAATTCGCTGCCGGGGTGATCGAGGCCATTGCGCACGACACGGGTTTGGGGTTTGTGGAGGCGGCCAATCATTTTGAAGCCCAGGCAGCCCAGGATGCAGCGGTCCAGACCAGCGGAGCGTTAAAGACGGTGGCTGTGAGCCTGACAAAAATCGCCAATGACATCCGGTGGATGGCATCCGGACCCCGATGTGGGCTTGGAGAAATCAACCTGCCGTCCCTTCAGCCCGGTTCTTCCATCATGCCCGGAAAGGTGAACCCGGTGATCCCTGAAGCCGTGGTCCAAGTGGCAGCTCAAGTGATCGGCAATGACTGCACCATTACTCTGGGTGGTCAGTGGGGGGCTTTTGAACTCAATACTATGCTTCCAGTAATCGCATACAACCTGCTTGAGTCTATCGACTTGCTTGCCTCGGCGGCCGAGGTTTTTGCGCGAAAATGCATCCGGCATATCACCGCCAATGAGAACACGTGTCGGGCTATGGTGGAGAAAAGCATCGCAATGAGCACCCCGCTGGCTTTGCATGTCGGCTATGACAGGGCCGCCGCTATTGCCGAGTCCGCCTATGAATCCGGAAAGACTGTGCGTGAGGTGGCCGAAGAGAAAGAGATCCTTTCCGAAACGGAACTTGACCGGCTTCTGGATCCTTTAAAGATGGTTTGAACGGGTAATTATTGGAATTCATGGATGGTGTTTTGTACGGATGCGACGACCTGCTCTGCCAGCTTGCTCACCTCGTTGCTTTTCAGGCCGAGCGTTTTGATGGCTTGTTCATCGATTTCATAGGACAGGGCATCCACTCCGGTACCCAGGCCGCTCAACATGGCAATGCCATCCGCCACATGAAGGACATGGGCAAGCTCTTCATCAACGGCTTCGGACGGGCCGTGATGGTAGCGGATGGCCGTGGCCATGTTGTCCGGGACGTTCCATCTTTTGCAGATCTCGGATGCAATCTCTGCGTGGTCGAAACCCAGGATAGCTTTTTCAGCGGCGAGGAAGTTTTCGTGATCGTTTGCAAGAAAATCTTCAAAGGCATCTCTTCGTTCGAAGACATAGGGGTCAAGCACCAGTTTTCCGGCATCATGAATAAGACCCGCGGCAAAAGCATCGTCGGCGATTTCCGGGTCTTTCTTTTTGGCAATCAGTCGGGAGCCAAAGGCCACCGCCAGGGAATGCTGCCAAAGTGCGCCGGCCTCTAGGCCATACCCCTTCAACTCTTTACCCATAAGGTCTGATGTCGAGGCCACCGTAATGAGTTCTGCCAGGGTCTTATGTCCCAGGACAACGGAGGCCTGCTGGATGGACGAGACCCGTTGTGCCAGGCCGTAGTATGCTGAGTTGGCCATTTTGAGTACCCGCGTGGCAATGGCCTGGTCGGTAACAAAAATAATGGCCAGGTCCTTAAAACTGGAATTGGGGTTTGCCATGACCTTGCGGGCCTTTTGAACTACCTGTGGCATAGGGGGCAAGTCCCCGACGCTTTTTAAAATCTTACGCTTAAGCCTTCCAACCTCGTCCTCGTTGCTGGTTGCTTTTGCTGAGCCCGGGTGCTCCTTCCGGTCGGATTGTCTCTCATATCGGAGATCCACACGGATGATGTTCTTGCAGGCAGGGCAGGGGAATTTGACAATCTTTCCGGCTGGAAGACGTTCATCCGGGACATCGTAATGTTTGCCACAATGCTTACACGCGATATCCACCGCGGCCTGCTCCTAATTCGAAGGGTCTCATTGGGTTCACGGCTCTGCCACTTGTCGGCCGCCGTGTTGTTCAGTTACGTTGGATTCTCCGTGCACGGACACGACCGGTTTCGGCTGGTACAAACCGTCTATTCCTTATCAATTGCTGCCAATCAGCCCGCTGATCGATTCCATAAGCTCATTCTTGGTAAACGGCTTTCGCAGGGCTTGCTGGGCACCCAGCATTCGGGCCAGAGGCAGATAGCTTTCCGGACCCAACTGGCCACCACCCGACATAGCCACGATGGGCAGAGCAGGAAACTCGTTTCGAAGTTCCATGATGGTTTCCAGACCTTCCTTGCCCGGCATGATGATATCGGTAATCACCAGGTCGATGGACCTTCGGCGGCAGATTTCGATCCCCTGACTGCCTTCCTGAGATTCCACCACCGTAAAGCCTTCCCGTTCCAATAGGGTTCGGCAAACCTTTAAAATCTGCTCATCGTCATCTATGATTAAAATTGTCGCCATAATCCTGGTCCCTGTCCCGGCAAGGGGCGTGCCAAACATGCGGACTGAACAAAAAAAACCGCAACTTATTAAAAAAATATAAAGTTTTTCCGGAAAACCGCTGCGTTTAACCCGAATAAGATGCCCGAAGCGTCAAAAATTTGGCGCGCCATCGAGATGGCCCGAAAACAGTGTGATGGTGGGATCGCACAGAGCATGAAACGGCCTGGGTTTGCCCACAATGGCTCTGCGATGGTCCGGCCCAAATCCACCGCCAAAAAAAGAAGATCGAATTATTTTTAACCGAATTGCACCGGCTTATCGATAAAGTCCCGGTTGAACCCCTTCGCCTGGCTTGAGAATAGGCACATCCATTTTTATCTTCATTTTTTTGGTCCTTCGGGGATGCCGATTTTACCGGATCTGCTTTGTTGGTGGGCGTTTGAAGTACCACAGTACGTCGGCACGCCCACCGCCTTGCATCTCCGGCAAACTCGGCAACCGGTGGATCCGGGTCCGGAAAAACCACTTGACAAAAGGGCACGAAAAGGATATGGGGAGGCTCGTATCTTTGCAGCGCGAGCGTAAGTCCTTCGCTCAGGACGACAGGATCAAAAACTGGATCAAAAAATTGAAGATGGCTCCGCGTGCTTCCGAGACGCAGCGATAAATCGTTGCACAACACCCGGCTGCGCTGTACGCGGGGCATAGACACTCGAAAGATCGGAGAGCCTATGAGTGCTGAGACCTTAGCTACCTTTCCCATGGGGGGGGTTCACCCCAGAGAAGCAAAGGAACTGACCGAAAAACTGGCGGTGGAAGTGATGCCGGCCCCATCCGAGGTCAGATTGTTTTTAAAACAGCACGTCGGCGCACCGTGTGAACCCGTGGTCAACAAGAAAGATAAAGTGACCGAGGGGGATCTGGTGGCCTCGACCGAGAAGCTGGGAGCGCCTCTGCACGCACCGGTTTCCGGCACAGTAAAAGGGATACAGAACGCCCTCCATCCTATGGTGGGGAATGCCCCCTCCCTGGTGATCGCAACCGATCCCGAGGCCGAGCCCAGGACCTACAGCCCTTCCGACTGGACGAGGTTGTCCAAGGATGAGCTGCTGGCCAAGATCAAAGAGGCTGGCATCGTGGGCATGGGCGGGGCTGGTTTTCCGGCCGGGGTCAAACTCAGTGTCCGGCCCGACGTCAAACTGGACACGCTCATTTTGAATGGCGCGGAATGTGAGCCTTACCTGACCAGTGACCACCGCCTGATGGTGGAGCATGCCAAGGAGGTTGTGGAAGGGGCCAAGATCATTTTGAAGGTGTTGGGGATCAATTATTGCGCGATTGGGGTAGAAAATAACAAGCCCGAGGCGATCGCCAAGTTGAGAGATGCCATTGCGCAAGACACCGGGAAAAACGGCTACAATGTGGTGGTCAAGCCGTTGAAGGTCAAGTATCCCCAGGGATCGGCGGACCAGATTATGCAGTCGGTGACGGGCAGGGCCAGACCGTCCGGGGTGCGTTCTTCGGCCATCGGGATTATTGTTCAAAATGTGTATACCACCAAGGCGATCTACGATGCCGTGGTGCTGGGAAAACCCCTTTACGAAAGGATCGTCACGTTTACGGGAAAAGGTCTAAAAAAACCCGCCAACCTGATGGTGCGAGTCGGAACCAGCATCTCGGACGTGGTGGATTACCTGGGAGGAACGACCCCGGATCTGGCCAAGGTGGTGGTGGGCGGACCCATGATGGGCTTTTCCGTTTCCACCCTGGACATCCCGATCACCAAGACCACGTCAGGCGTTCTTTTCCTGGCCAAAGATGAGATCGACACGACGCCCTACTATCCGTGTATTCGATGCGGCTTTTGCGTTGGTGTGTGCCCGATGGGGCTGGAGCCCAACAACGTGAGTGTCTACGTGGAAGCCGGGCGCGGAGAGGACACGGAGCAATTCGGGGTGGATGATTGTTTTGAATGCGGAAGCTGCGCATATGTTTGCCCGGCAAAACGGCCGCTTGTTCAGTTTATGAGGCTGGCCAAGGCAAGCATTGCAGCAAAAAAGAGGAAATAGCCAAGAGGAGCACCATGAGCGCAGCACAATCACAAGCGACAACGGCAGATGCAGCAGCAGGGGCTATGAAGTCGAAACTGTATGTCTCGGTCTCACCCCATTTCAAGACCCAGGACACAGTGTCTAAAATTATGTGGACCGTGGTGGCCTGTCTGTTGCCACCGCTGATCCTGTCGGTCTTTATCTTCGGATTTCAGACGCTGATTATCTCTGCGATCAGCGTGTTGAGCTGCGTGGCTACGGAATATGTGGCCCATAGGGCCCTTGGGCGCCCTACGGACACGATTAAGGACGGGAGCGCCGTGATCACGGGGCTTCTTTTGTCCTACGTGATTCCACCGGGGGTTCCGTACTGGATGCCGATCCTCGGCGGGGTGGTGGCGATCTACTTGACCAAGGTGCTCATGGGCGGTATCGGGTTCAATATCTTTAATCCGGCGCTTATCGGCCGGGCCTTCCTGGTTGCCACATACCCGGTGGCCATGACATCCGCCTGGCTTACCCCGATCCGGGATGCATCGGTGTTCAAGTACATGGGGGCAGGCGTTGATGCCGTGTCAACAGCCACACCATTATACGTGCTCAAACACTATGGGATCGGTGCGGTGCTGGAAAGATTCGGCTCTCTTTCCGTAATCTACAAGGATTTCTTCATCGGCTGGCGGCCCGGATGTATCGGCGAGACCTCGGCATTCCTGCTGCTTCTGGGCGGCCTGTATCTGATTTACAAAAAATACATTACCTGGCATATTCCCGTATCCATGATTGTCTCTGTGGGCTTTTTCACGTGGGTTTTCGGAGGAGAAAAGCTCTTTACCGGCAATCCCGTGCTGGCAGTGCTGACCGGCGGGGTCATGCTGGGGGCGTTTTTCATGGCTACGGACTATGTGACATCGCCCACCCAGAAGGTGGGGCAGCTGATTTTTGGTGCGGGTATCGGAGCCTTGACGGTCCTGATTCGACTTAAAGGAGGCTATCCCGAAGGGGTGTGTTATGCCATCCTTTTAATGAATGCGATCACACCGGCCCTGGACAATTGGTTCAAACCCAAACGTTTTGCTCCACAACCAGAAGAAGGTGCGTAAAAGATGAAAGAGATTTTAAAGATTACATTTGCGTTGACGGTTTCCTGTTTGATCGCGGCTGCGGTAATGGGGCTTACTTTTACAGTGACTGCCAAGGCCAAGAAACACAACGAGCACATGAATGTCCAGGAGACCATGCAGGGCCTGCTCGGGTATGGGAAAAACAACCCTGTGCCCGAGGACATGACATTTCACAGTGTATATCGTTATATTATCGAGGAGGGAGAGAACAAGTATCTCGGCTACATGGTTCCTGTGGCTGAGGGCTCTGAAGAGGGCTATGTGTTGGTTTTGCTGGATCTGGGGGGGAACTTTGTCAAGAAACTCGATCTTACGATATCTCCTGAAGCTGCACAGGAGGAGCCCGAGCGGGAAGCGGCGCTTAAGGCGGTGTTGGACCCGTCTGCTCACTTTACCTATGGAGACACCATCGTTATCGCAAAACGGGGCGAAAAGCGGGTTGCCTATTTGCTGCCCGGCGAATTCCCGGGGTTTAAGACCTTCATCCAGGTGATGCTGGCCCTGGATCCACAGTTTACGATCCTGGGGTTGGAGATCATGGAGCATGAAGAGGATCCCGGCCTTGGCGGAGAGATCGTGCAGGAGTATTTCAAAAATCAATTTCGAGATAAGAAGTTCGACAAGGTTAAGGCGCTGAAGGTCGTAAAGGTGCCCCTTCCGGAGGAGTACAAGAAGTATTTGGAAAAAAAGAAATGGAAAGAAGGTATGTTCACGGAGGAGCAAATCCAGGAGATACGCAAAAAATATGAAGATAAAGACATCTATGCCCTGACCGGTGCCACGATTTCAAGCCGGTCCGTGACCAACGGGGTCAAGAATATGGTGAAAAAGTTTGCTTATCGCGTGGGAAAACTGGAGGACGCCCTGGCCAAACAACACATTCAGGCCGCCTTTTAGCGTTCAAGATCGGGTTGAGGGGGGACCTTTCCCGAATCAAGTCGGCGATAACAGATTAACATAAAGGAGAAAGACATTGGCCGCGACAACGAAATCGAACAAACAGCTTGTGTTGGACGGCGTTCTTAAGGAGAACCCTATCTTTCGACTGGCCCTTTCCATGTGCCCGGCCGTGGGGATCAGCACGAGTGTGATGAACGGTATCCTTCTTGGCATCGCCGTGCTTTTTGTGCAGGTTTTTTCCAGTTGCACCATCTCGATCATCCGGCATTATATTCATCCCAGGATCCGGATCCCGACCTATACACTGACCATCGCCACCTGGGTTACCGTGATTGACCTGGTCCTTTCGGCCTATTTCCCGGTGGCGTACAAGGCAATGGGAATCTTCGTAAAACTCATTGTGGCCTTTGCTATTATTACGATGCGTCTGGAGATGTTCGCCTGCAAGAACACCCTGGAAAAATCCTTTTGGGACGGACTCGGCATGGGACTTGGTTTCATGTTCGGCATGGTGACGCTGGGCTTTGTGCGTGAGCTGCTCGGGTCCGGCACACTTTTGGGACATGATATCCTGGGTTTCCGGCCGCTTTTGTTCTTTATCCTCCCATCGGCAGGATTTTTCGTGGTGGGCCTGATGATGGGCCTGTTCAACTGGGTTGATGTGGTTTACAGCCGACGCAAAGAGGGTTAAATCGATGAAACACATGAAACCATTTCACTGGCTTGCTATTGTATTGGTCCTCGGGGCGCTGACTTTGTCCGGATGCAAGACAGAGCACCGGTTCGTCAAGAAGACCGCGTTTAAGGACATGGACAAAATCGTGATTACCTTTGCCGGACCCGTGGATGAGGCCTGGGCCACGAACACAGCCAACTATTCCGTTTACGAAGAACCAGACCCCGACATCGTCTTGACGCCCAAAGAGGCGACCTTGAGCCCTGACCGGACAAAGGTAACTCTGACCTTTCCGGAGGCCCTCAATACGGGCGAGGCTCATATTTTATCGATGACCGATATCTTGTCTGAGGGTAAACACCTGGGCCCGGCACTGCTGACGGTAAAAAAGCTTTATCTGGGCGTGCTTTTTACACTCCTTTTGGGAGCTGCTCTGATCAACAACTTTGTCTTTACCAAGTATATCGGCCTTTGCGTGTTTTTTGGGACGTCTCAGAAGAGATCCACCGCCATCGGCATGGGCATTACCTTTACCATCGTAATTGTGTTTGCCGCTATGATGGCGTGGGCCCTTTATCAATTCGTTCTAAAACCGTTCCAGCTCACGTTCTTGAATATTGTCGTTTTCATCGGGTTGGTGTCCCTTTCTGTTCAAGGCGTGGACACCATTTTGAGAAAAGTCAATCCGATGTTGTTTAAAGCGTTTGGTGTGTACCTTGTGCTGGTTATCGCAAACTGTATCGCCATCGCGGTTCCGTTGATGCTGGCCGACAATGAGTACAATGCCTGGGAGAGCCTGATGCTTGCCCTTGGGGCCGGGGTCGGTTTCTTGATCGCCCTGTTCCTGATGGCCTGTGCCAGGGAGAAGCTGGAGTTGGCCAATGTGCCACCCACATTTAAAGGGCTTCCCATCGCCTTTGTAACGGCCGGGCTTTTTGCGCTTGCGTTTTTAGGCTTTTCAGGCATGTCGATTTACTGAATCCGTGCAAAAGACCCCTTTAATATAACCTTTTGGAGGAGAAGACAGGCAAATGGATCCAGCATTGGTCAAACTGGCTATCGGTGGTTTGGTCGTCCTGGGGTGTATCGGGCTGTTTTTCGGAATCGGCCTGGCCATGGCGGCCCAGAAGTTTCATGTAGAGCCGGACCCCCTGGTGGAAGAGGTCCTGGAGACGTTGGCGGGCGCCCAATGAGGGGGCTGCGGCTTCCCAGGGTGTGAAGCATACGCAGAAGCGGTTGTCCACGACCCAGATGTTCCGCCGAACAAATGTTTTCCAGGGAAAAAACCCGTGGCTGATGCCATTGCCAAAATCACGGGAAAGTCGGCGGGAGCGGTCGAAGATGTGGTTGCGGTAGTACATTGCTCCAGGGTGCCGGGTGATGTGCACAAGAAATACAATTACGTGGGTTACGGGACCTGCTCCGGAGCGAATTTGGCCTTTTGTGGCCCCCTGGAATGCCAGTACGGCTGTGTGGGGTTCGGGGAATGCGCCAAGGCCTGTAACTTTGGCGCCATTACCATGGTGAACAATTTTCCGGTGATCGATCCGGCCAAGTGTGTGGGCTGCGGCGTTTGTGCCAAGACGTGTCCTAAGGGCATTATCCATTTGTTGCCCAAGAATGCGCGCGTGTTTATTCCGTGCAGCACGAGGGATGCGGCCAAGGTAACCATGAAGATTTGCAAATCCGGATGTATCCATGATAAGGCGTGCATCAGGAAGTGTCCGGCCAAGGCGATCTCGGAGGTGAAAGGTGTTGTGACCATCGACCATAAAAAGTGCATCGAGTACGGGCCGGAATGTGAAGAGGTCTGTATTTCTGCTTGCAAAAAGGTTCATGTTTTGCAACGATTCAGTGTTACGGAATCATACAAGAAGCTGGCCCAGAAAGCCGCTTAGAAGAATTGGAGGGCAGTGTTATGTCTGAACATCAGGGAAACCACAACACGATGGACCGGAGGACGTTCCTGAAGTATTCCGGTATGCTCGGCGTCGGCGTGGCCTTTGGCGGTCTAATGCCCGTGTCCGAGGCGGTGGCCTTCAACCGGAAGCTCTACAAGGTCACGCGAACGCGGCTTGGCATGGGAACCTTCATCGCGGTTACCGCTATGCATCCGTCCAAGGCGGAGGCCGATGATGCCATCGGAAAGGCCTTCGAAGAGATGGACCGGGTGAGCCGGATACTGGATCGATATCAATCCAGCTCCGCCATTGGAACATTGAACCACGAAGGCTATCTGGCTGACTTGCCCAAAGAGGTCTGCGACGTGGTCAGGCGGGCACTGTACTTTCACAAGGCTACGGGAGGTGCCTTTGATATCACGGTCAAACCCCTGGTGGATATGTACAAAGAGCACTTTGCAACCCACCAAACGGCGCCGCCTGAAAAAGAGGTCACCAAGATCCTGAAGCTGGTGGATGGCAGCGCGGTGCAGTTTGACGGGCGCAGCATCCGTTTTGCCAAGGAGGGCATGGGGATCACCTTGGACGGTATCGCCAAGGGCTATATTATCGATCGGGGTGCCCAGATTTTGGAGGCCAACGGAATCAAACACGGTCTGATCAATGCGGGCGGTGATATTCGGGCCATCGGAGGCAAAGACAGCTTGGCGCCCTGGCGGGTAGCTGTCCAGAACCCCGACAAGGATGGGCCTTACCTGGATGTGATTACCATGGTAAACGGCGCTGTTGCGACCTCAGGAAATTATGAGGTCTATTTTGATAAGGAGAAGCTCTACCATCATATCGTCAATCCGAGAACCGGTCGGTCTCCGCTCCAAAGCACCAGCGTAAGCGTGCTGGCTTCAAATGTGATGGATGCAGACGCTTTGTCCACCAGTGTGTTTGTGCTGGAGCCGGTTGCCGGAAAGCAGCTCGTTGAAAATATGCCCAACACAGAGTGCCTGATCCTGACCGCTGGCAAGAAAAAGGTGGCTTCAACAGGCTGGCCGACAGCGTAGTCCGAGGACGGTTGTTTTTTTTGACAGGGGACGTTCTGACAGAAAAGCCCCCGGGGAATTCCCCGGGGGCTTTTTGACGTCGGTTTTCTGAAAGTAGAAGACTGGCAAGTGCTATTGAGGGGCGGTAACCCCTGGTCTGGAAAAGGACGAAAACACGAAAAATTTGGCCTTTTTGTTTTGGGCCTTCCCGGATTCGCCTTGAAAACAGAGCGTGTTCGCGTTTTGGGTTTGCTCTCCTCGAACAGAAAACGTCTTGTTCTCAAGGCTATGGCGGCAATTTCGTTCCTATTGATCCATCACGATGGCCTCGGCCACCATCGCCCAGAGGTATTTAACCTGCAGATTTTCCATTCCGTATGTCAGCCGTAAGGCCTTATAGAACTGGTCGTAACACGTATGGCAGGAGACTACCACAAGGCTGGCTCCTGTCGCCTTGAGCTGGTCGACCTTTTTCCGGCCATAAGCCAGTCTCTCCTGCTCATACGGGGTGAGCCAGGCGCCGCCGCCGGCACCACAGCAAAACTGCGCGGCCCGGTTTGGAAACATGTCCACCCAATTGGCCGAACACTGATTCAGAATCCAGCGAGGCTCCTCATAGTAACCATGGCCGAAGATCATCTCGGACTTTCTTCCATAATTGCACGGATCGTGGTAGGTGGCCAGTTGAGGATGCCTTGAAGGATCAAGGGTGATCCTGCCCTCCTGGATATATTTAATGAGCAGATCGAAGACCGTGTACATGGTGAATTGTTTCAATGCATCCGGATACCATTTTTGGAGACCCAACCTGGTCGCCATATAGGCGTGGCCTCATTCGGGCAAAAGGAGGCTTTTGGCTTCCAGTCTTTCCATGTTTTCCACGATACGGCCGACCATGGTGCGCATGGCCGCATCGTCACCCGTATATAGAGCCCAGTTGACGCCCTCCCAGTTATCCGAGGGCACGGTCCAGCTCTCCCCGGCGGCGTAAAAAATCTTCCACCACCACTTGAGGTCATCGGTCTGACCGAATGGCAGCTTACCGTGGACGGTGCACAGAATGTTGGCCCCGGTTTTATCCAGGGGTATCTCAAAATCCGGCAGGCCTTCTTCTTCGGCAAATTCTTCAGCCACGTCATTCATCACGAAAATAAAGTCGTCTTTGGGAATGGAAAAATTGTTGCCCGTCTTTAAGGCGGCCTCCACTCCCTTGTGGAGTGTTCCCGGGACCTTATCTCGATCTCTCAGGCTGCGGATATTGCGGACCAGCGAACCAATTTTGACATCCATCGGGCAAGCGTACTCACACCGTCCGCACATTGTGCAGATCCACGGCCACCGCGCTTCGACAAGTTCATCTTTCATGCCGAGTACCGCCATACGGACCAGCTTTCGGGGATCAAAGCCATCGATGCCGGTCGCGGGGCACCTTCCGGAACACGTGGCGCAGGTATAACAGGCAGTCACATCGCCGATCTCCAGCCTGTCGGTAACGTCTTGGTTTATTGTTGCTGTTTTCATAATCTACTCCGATAATGGCAGTTGCTTGCTGAATGTGTATGGCCGATGAGGCTGCAACGTCTTTCCGAGGCGAATTGTCATGATCGGCGGCGTTGATTTCCCTGCCGATGACACGAGCCAGGATTAAGCATGTTCATGTGAGTATGAACTCTTAATCTTAACAGATTATCGGAATGAGTCAAGCCCGGCGAAAGGGCCCGGATCCACCGGCGAGGATTGAGGACAGGCTTTATCGTGTGCCACAGAGCACTATCAAGGGGACGTGACAAGGACTGTCATGCCGGGCCGGCCATGAGTCGTAAAAAAAACCGCCTTTGACGGCACGGCGGGCCGTGATAAGATGGTGATGATTCGCCCGGTTGCCGTCGGCGTGGTTCACGAATTTGAGGGTGTCATGCTGAAAATTTTTTTCAAAAAGGAAGAAGAACTCAAGGCCCTGGTGTACGAGTACCTGAAAAATGTGGCGAACATTGAGGCACATTTTTCTAAAGCAATGGAGATTTTTTTGGAGCAGGGCATGTGTGATGACTGCGGGTTTCTTACGGAACAGACGCATAAACACGAATCCAGAGCAGATGATATCCGGGAGGAGATCAATCTCCTGATGTATGGCAAGGCCCTGATTCCCGAGTCCAGAGAGGACATTATGAGGCTTCTGGAGGCTGTGGACGAAATTCCCAGACGTATGGAACTGGTTCTTTACATGATTCAGACGCAGAAATTGGCGGTCCCAGACTTCATTATTCCGGATACTCGGGAACTGATCCAGGTTTCTTTACAGAGTTGTGATTTGATGGCTAAGCAGATTGATCTGATGCTGAGGAAGAAAGACGGCGTAAAAGAGCTGATGGACACCATCGATCAAAACGAAAGCCATTGCGACCATATCGAGCGCCGGATCATCAGCAAGGTCTTTGATTCAAACCTGGATCCGTTTGAAAAAATGCAGCTCAAAGAGATGGCAGTCTATCTAGGGGAGATTTCGGACCAGGCGGACCGGGTTTCAAAACGGGTGAATATCATTGCCATCAAGAGACGGGTGTGATGCTGGCACTGCTGGGAGCAGGGTTTCTGGGATGGTCTTTGGGCGCCAATGATGCGTCCAATGTCTTTGGGTCGGCCGTTTCTTCCAGGATGCTCAGGTTTCGCTCAGCAGCCGTCCTGGCTGCCGTGTTTGTTGTACTGGGTGCGGTCTTGCAGGGTCGGGCGGGGATTGAAACATTAAAAGGTTTGACCGGCATGAATCTTTCACAGGCGATTGTCTCCTCATGGGCGGCGGCGGTGACTGTGACCGTCATGACGTTGTTGAGGTTGCCTGTTTCAACCTCACAGGCGGTCGTTGGGGCCATTGTAGGGGTCGGGCTGATGAACAGGCACATGAACCTGTCGGGTCTGGGAAAGGTGACTGCCTGCTGGTTTGGAACCCCTCTCGGGGGCATGATTGCGGCTGTAATCGTCTTTAAGGTCCTGGGGGCCCTGTACAACCGGTTGGAGATTGACCTGTTTCAATCTGATGCATTCCTGCGAGGGGCCTTGGTGGTGGCGGGGTCTTATGGGGCCTATGCGCTGGGGGCCAACAATGTGGCCAATGTGACCGCCGTATTTGTTGGAGCCGGCTACCTGAGCGCTTTTTCGGCCACCCTGATCGGCGGCGTCAGCATCGCGCTGGGCATCCTGACTTTCAGCAGGGGAGTCATGGAGACCATGGGGAGAAAACTCATCAAACTGGATCCCTTTTCGGCCCTGGTCGTCGTGCTCGCAGAAGCAATTTGTGTCCACCTTTACACCGTGATTGGGGTACCTGTGTCCACCTCACAGGCTGTGGTGGGCGCCATTATTGGGGTGGGTCTGGTAAAGGGGATCACAACCGTGAGCAGACGCACCTTGGGACATATTTTCGCAGCTTGGTTTGTGACGCCGGTATTGGGTGGCCTGATTGCAGCCGTGCTGCATATCGCGATGCACTTGCGATATGTGCCCGCAGGTTGAAGCCCAAATTCGAAGGCGGGGCCCGGCCCGTCCCGAGAGCCCGGTGAGTCCCGAAGTCCGTTATGCAGCTTTCTCGTCATGCCGTTGGGTGTTTGAGGGCCCTATACCGGCTCGGTCCAATACCTCTAACGCGATTCGAACCGCACCCGCGATGATCAGGGGACACACCTGCGTGGGCAGTTTTGTGGGATCGTGGTCAAGGATTTCTTCGCAGGTATTGCCGGGATAATCTGCGATGAGTTCCTCATTGAAGCGAGATTCGAGTTCTTCCAGTAAAAGATAAACGTCGTGGCCGAGGGTCTCAACGGCGGCAAAGGCAATCAGGCAGGCTGCGCCGGTCAGGGCCCCACACGTGGCCTTTTGAAGACCCATGGCCCCGACAAGCCCTGCGGCGCCTTTGACCAGGCAGCGGCTCTGCAGTCCCAATCGCCGCAGGCCGATGTCTACAATAATTTGACTGCAAAGAAGCCCCCTGCCTGCGGCCTTTTCTACCTCTTTGTGAAGATGTCTGGATGCACAGTTAATCATGTTACTTTCCAATGTCTGAAGTTCTCTTCCTTAGGGCGGTCCATACTCGAGACCAACAAGAAGCATTTATAGAGAAGCGGCCCTACTCCGTGATCGTTCGAGGGGCGTATTCTTTAATCCGTGATTGTCGTGATCTGTTCCTGGATATAGGAAATAAGTCGGTCGACATCGCTCTCCGTGATTCTCGGTATGTCTCTTGCCAGCTGTTCTATGTTTTCTTCATCGACCTCCAAAACCTTATGAATCAGGAAAGATTCCACCTCGCTGTGATCAAAGGTGCGTCCGCATCCTCCGACAACCCCTAGAAACTGATCGCCGACAAAAATCGGTACCGACACCTTGATAAGGCCGGCATCACATTCTCCGATGATAGGCCGTTTCTTTCGGATTGCTTCGTTGGCCAAGTTGCGATTGGCGACCGCACAGATAAAGGCCAGGCCCTTTTCGTTTGCCTTGATCAAAGGACACAGTTGATTGGCCCATTTCTTGGAATTCGTGATGCTTATTCCCTCGGTGTCATAGACGTAGGCATTAAGGCCGAACTTGTTGTGTATTTGTTCTTCGATTGTCTTCCAGCCCTCAACGGGCAGTAAATCTGTAAGTTTCATGGCCATCCTCCCTTGTGCCTCGGGTCTCGATCTGACAGCTTCATCGCGCAGGTCCCGGACAAACAAGGCACCCTCCTTTATACATTCTCTATTTTGAAAAGCCGCTCACGATGCCTTCAATCTTTTCTTCCAAGTAACTTATGATTGAGTTGACCTCATCCGTAGAAATATCGGTGACGTCGCCCGAGAGCGCTTCAATTTTTGCTAAATCGATACCGGTTGATTTATTGAGTAAAAAGGCATCAACTTCACTTCCATGGAGTAAACGTCCGCAGCCACCGATCACACCCAGAAGCTCCTCCCCGACAAATATGGGTACGAGAAACTTTACAAGGCCTGCGTCACATTCTCCGTTGACGGTCTTTTTGGTCCGCTTTGCTTGAGCGATCATATTTTGGTTGGCCACTGCACAAACAAAAGTCCGACCTTTTTCGTCTCCTTTGATGACAGGACAAAGACTGTTGGCCCATTTCAGATATTGGGTGATTTTATTGCCTTCCTTGTCAAAGACGGCTGCGTTAAAGCCGTAGCGCTCGCTGATTTCCTTCTCAAGTTCAACCCACTTCTCTATGGGTAGGATATCGGTAAGCTTCATGGGGCCCCCTTTTTTGTGACAATACATGTCGGTTTCAGAAATGACGATCAGCGGCGTCAAGCATCTACTGAAGGCGCAATGAAGCCGCCCCCGTTTAACGCGGTTTTCACGAGAACCGATCGTGTTGGCGGGTGATAAATTCAAAAAACTGAGCCAACGCATCTGCATCATCGGCAAAGACCTTTTGAACCTGTTCCTCTGTCAGCCCTGTAACAACATCCGGATCATCAGGAGATAGTAGCCCAAAGAATATTTTTTTGACTGTCATCGATTCTACAGTCACCATCAGGCCCAGGTTTTTGAACCCGCCCAGGTCCGCGACAAACTCGAATTCATCGAAGTCTTCAGGTGGATCAGGTAGGTAGCGACACGTAAACCCGAGCTCCTTGAGGCGGGCTGAATCTTTGACGTTGTCCAGCTCGACAGTGCGGCCGATGTATTTTTTCAGCTCTTCCATGACGGGTCCTCCTCGTCAAGGGATTTCCCCTTAGCCAGTGCCGGCTGCCACCAGCCGGGGGTCTGGCCTTTCGATTAATGCGATCCTAATAAACAGTTTTATCTTGAAATTCTTGAAATAAGACGTTCAAGCTAGATAATAACCAGTTGAAACTACATCACTTATGAACTCCCGCCCCTTGAAACCACAGGGCCGGTCAAAGCCTCCTAAAACATCATTATAAGTATATGCTTATATCCTTTTGGCCTGATTTTGTCAAAACAAAATCGCGTGAGTCACTCCAGATTTCTGTTGACATTGGCGTATATTTTCTACTATAGCACTAAAGTAATATTATGGTATCAGCATTCCAGTTATGTTGATACGGCACTTGATGCGGAATCCGAAATTTGGCGAGAATTTGTCGTATATGGTTCGAGAAAAAGCAAGTCGCCCTTACCCTTAAATAAGGAGGGAGCAATGGTTGGTATGGAGAGTTGGGACTGGGATACCCGGGAAAAGGTTGTCTGCGACACGAACACGTGGCGGGACAAGTTCGAATGGGTTGAGGAATTTCAGGCCAGCCCGGATGGCGAGAAGGTGGCGGCTATCGTCAAGGTCGGTGAAGCGGAATTCAGCGTTTGCGTCAGCGGAGAGCAATGGGAAAACACCTTTGACAAGATGTGGTTTCTGAGGTTTTCCCCGGACGGAAGGCTGGCCGCTATCGTCTCCTCCGACATGGAATGGACAGTGGCCGTGGACGGTCAGGCTTGGGAGAAGAGCTTTGGTTTCGTCTGGAATTTGAAGTTCAGTGCGGATGGAAAGAACATCGGGGCCGCCATTCAGCAGGATATGCAGTATGGGGCGGTATTGAACGGCGAGCCCTGGGGAAACCTGTATGCCAACATGACCAACTTTACCCTCAGTGATGACGGTACCCGCACGGCCGGTACGGTACAAACAGTCGAGTTTGGTCAGGCGGAGATCTTCAAATTTCAGGAGGGCTGCTATACCGCGGCTGTAGATGGGAAGGCCTGGGGCCAGAATTTCGTCAATGTCTGGAACATGGCTTTTAGTGCGGACGGGAAAAAGCTGGCGGCCGAGGCTAGAACCAGCCTTTACGATTATACAATTGCGGTAGACGGCGTTC
>JAFDGP010000133.1 GCA_019309245.1 Deltaproteobacteria bacterium
ACCGACGATCAGCCAAAGTATGTCTCTATTCATGTGGTTTCGTCCTTTCAACCTGCGCAATCACATTGCGCCTGATCAGCCACATGACCCCAAGCAGGTCTACGATGCCCACCCAAAGACGGTCCAGGGTCCTGTAATGGGACCGCCCATGCCTTCTGGGCCGATGGTTGACTTCTACCGAGACCACCCGGCCACCAGCGCGTTGAACCAGGGCCGGGAGAAATCGATGCATGTGGTCAAAGGCCGGCAGGTCCATAAAGAGATCGCGGGAAAACACCTTGAGCCCGCACCCGGTGTCGGGCGTTTCATCATGGAGCAGGCGGCTCCGAACGGCATTGGCGATCCTGGAACACAGCCGCCGCCATGCAGTGTCCCGTCGTCTTGATCGCAGGCCAGTGACCATGACCGGCTCCTGATTCCCCGCAAGCCCACTGAACACATCGAGCAGACGGGGAATGTCGCGTGGATCATTCTGTCCGTCCCCATCGAGGGTCACGATCACCGAGCCAACCGCGGCTCGGACCCCGGACATCAGGGCCGCGCTTTGCCCGTAATGATGGGAGTGACGTACAATGCCCAGGCGGGGATATTTGCCTTGCAACCGTCGCAAGATATCGGGGCTCTGGTCCGTGCTGCCGTCATCCACAAAGATTGCCTCGTAGTCATATGTATTCTCCAACACCAACCGGATCTCTTCGACCAGGGAGGCGATGTTTTCCGCCTCGTTATGGACCGGCACAACAACCGATAGTTTCATCTTCTCCCATCCACAATGGCGAAAAAAAGTCACCAGGCTCCCTGCACATCCTCCCCCACAAGACCCTGGCACGTTTTAAGCATGTACTTGATGACCAGGGTGATCAACATGGCGCCGGCCATTGGGGGGCTGAGGAAATCGAGATCCTGTAGAGATCCCCATCACCCCCTCCCCCTTCTCAAAGGGAAACGCCGTAAGCAAGAGGGGCTGAACAGCTTTTCAGCAAAAGGACCTCAAGCTCCGGACACAACGCCGACGGTCGGATGACAGGTGCTCAAGGACCCGCCGGACTTCTTCAACAACCGCCCGGCAATGGCTCTTTGAACCCGACGCGCCACCTCTCACGCGGGATCGTAGCGCCTTGGGGAAAAATTGCAAGGCCGAAGAGATTTGAAGGCCTGGTTTTGAACTAGACCCTAACGCTGCAAATACATGTTGTACTCAATGCGTGTGTTTTGGGACAAAAAATTTTAAAAGATAATCACGTGCTGTTCTCAAGCATGAAGGGCGCAAAACACGAAAGATTGAAAGCACGAAATAAAAGACATTGAGGCTTTCGTGTTTTCGTGTTTTCGTGATAAATTTTTTTGGCTCCGGCTCGTCCGGGTTAGAATTAACCCTAACGTTGCGGGCTTAAACTTGACCTGGGCCGGGTATGTGCCCCAGGAGAAAGGAGAGATCATGACTGCCGAAGAATGGAAAAATCGGGTCAGAGAATGTCCGAACGCGCAAGGTTTCCGGTGCTCTGCAAACGGTTCGGTATGCAGGCCGGAAAACTGTGCTTTCATCTATCTTTCAAACGTGCTTGGCAAAATAGAACATGAGGATGAATGATGGCGACAAACCTTTTCAATAAAGACCACAAGGCCACTTCTGACAAATATCGCAAAGGCTACGACCGGATCAGATGGGAAAAGCCGCGCAAAGACGACCCGGACTCGGAGAAAGACCAGGGGAGGTCGCAATAAAATCGAAGGGTTTCACCCTCACCTCAACCCTCTCCCTCAAGGGAAAGGGGATTACCGGACAGGCTCACAGTCAGTCTTTTCAAGAGCAGTGTGTTGATTTTTTGAATGTACATACACGCTAAACGCGGCACCTGGGCCCCACAATCATAAAGCTGTTGGGAAGTACCCGCTGAATCACCTCCATTTTGCTTCCAAAGGCCAACTGTTTAATCAGGCCGTGTCCGTAGGCCCCGACGATCACCAGCGCGTCATGGGGGACCTCAAACAGGTTGTCTCTGAACCTTCCCTTTTCAAAAACAGTCCAATTCTCAAATGCCTCTCCCAGATGGTTTTCTTGAATTATCCGCTCGTATGTGGACCGGCGCGTCCGCCCCAAGTGGGTAAATACCTGCAAGGGAAACCCGGTGGCATCGCGCAGCCTCACGCCCAAACGTACGGCTTGCACGGCGTTGGCCGAGCCCCCAAATAAAACGGCCACTTTCTTCCACGCCTTAAAAACCGGGTTTGGAATATACACGGGAAATGTGGCATGGTTCACGATTCTTCTAACCCGTGGTCCGATGTACCCCAACCCGATCTTCGAAGAAACGTCCGCAATACTTCGGGGACAGCACATATAGTCAAACTCCGTCGGAATGTCCGGCAACGTCGAAGCGGTGTAGTCTTTCGGGGTAAAAAACATGGGTTCCACCCCTTGTGATCTGCAGATCGCCCTGGCGCGTTCTTCGGCGGTTTCCGGCGAAACCAGATATGACCGGTCCAGATCCACCTGAACCACGTCATTTTCGAAATACATCAAAAACTTGGTGCTCACTGGTACATAGATCACCATGTCGACGCCTACGCTCTTACAAAAATACGAAGACTCCAGAAGAGTCTCCCGGCCGAATGGCGTATTGCGATACACATGCAACAACTGCGGGTTCATCATAACGCACCTCCTAATACGACTGCACAACCAGTTCTTTGCGGTATTGATCCAGGATGGAGCCCTTGGACACCATCCCCAGATACTTGTTCCTGTGGACCACCGGCAGACTCCATGAACGCGTCTGGTCCATCAGGTCCAGGACCTCTCTCAAATCATCAAAGGGCGACACGTGGGGAATGTCGGACTGAACCAGCTCGCCCACCACCACGGCATCATAAAATACGGGATTGAAGATGTACGGGCGCAGATCGTCCAGGTGCACCAGGCCGACAAAATCGCCCCGTGCATTTTCCACCGGAAAATAGTTCCGCGAGGTCTGTTGTATGATGGAAATCATGTCTCTTAAGCGCATATCTTCAGAGACCACGACACAGTCTTTTTCAAGGAGTTCCAGTACACTCAGATCCGCCAACAGCCCGGCATCCGTGCGCGGCCGCAACAACTGGCCCTGGCTGGCCAGTTCCTTGTGATAAAACGAGACCGGCTCCATATAGTGACACAGCGTGGCCGAGACCGCAGATACGAGAATGAGTGGCAGCATGACCTCATAGCTTCCCGTAACCTCTACAATCAAGAAAATCCCCGTCAGCGGGGCCTGCAAGGTCCCACTCATCACACCGGCCATCCCCAGCAGGGCAAACAGGCCGCCTTCAGCCCAGGCAACACCCGGCCACAGGAAAATGAGTGCACGCTCATAGGCCAGCCCGCCAAGGCTTCCGATCACCAGACAGGGGGCAAAGATGCCCCCGGATCCTCCGCTGCCGATGGTAAGGGATGTAGCCAGGATCTTTGCCAGGGTCGCGCCGGTAGCCAGCAACAACCCGGCCTCGAAGCGGTTTTCGATAACACTCCTGACCACCTCGTAGCCTTCTCCCAGCACCACCGGCAAAAACAGCCCCAGCAGCCCTACGCAGGTGCCTCCGAGAGCTGCCCGCAGGGTATCAAAACGAACCATCTTGCGCGATTTTGCGCCAATGCCATGCAACAATCTTGTAAACAATACAGAAGCCAGTCCGGCTACCAAACCCAGGCCGACACAGGCGGTGATGTCCAACAAGCCGGCGTGAAAGGCATGATGGGTAAAAGGAATCTGGTTTCCCTCCAATAGTCGGCTGACTTCCGCACCCATCACCGAGGCAATGGCAATCGGAATCAGGCTGATGGGGGTCCAATCTCCTAAGATCACTTCCACGGCGAAGATCATGCCCGCAACCGGCGCATTAAAAATGGACGATATGGCCCCGGCGGCGCCGCTGCCCACAATGACAATGCGCTGGCGATCATTTAAACCAAATTTTTTTGCAATATTGGACCCGATAGACGCCCCACTGATCACCACAGGGGCTTCCGGGCCGGCCGAGCCGCCGGAAGCAATCGTCAGGGTGCTTGAAATGAGCCGTGAGAAGCTCGAGCGCAGCCGGAGCAATCCGCCTCTTTTTAACACGGAGTATATCACCTCAGGAACGCCGTGCCCCGCTCCTTCCCTCATGATATAACCCAGGAACAGGCATGACAGGCCCGCGCCCAGGGCAGGAAGCACAAGGCTGCCCCAGTGGGCATGCAGGGGCTTCAAGGCGTGATACACCCTGGAAAGCATTTCATTGAGAATAACGGCGGACAGGCCGCTGAGGCCGCCTACCACGCCTGCGATTATGATCAATAACAGGCGCTGGTCCATCCGCCAGGTGAGTTGGCGAAATACCCGGCCAAACTGGAGGACCTTTTGCTTAACCGACATGGCTGGAGCCTGAAACACGGCCGGCGGGATCCATGTTTATTTCCGTTGCTTCGACTGCGGCGAGCAGGTCTTGTTCCACGGGTCTTTGCTTCAAAAGCCGCTTAAATGAGGCATCTTTTAACAGATGGCTTAACTTACCCAGAAGGGTCAGGTGCACCTTGGGAGATGGGCTGAGCATCAAAAATAGGACAAAGACGGGCACGCCATCGATAGACCCGTAATCCACAAGGCTGTCCAGAAAGGCAGTGGTAATGCTGGGCTCTTCAGGGCCATCGGCCAGTGGGAAACGGGGATGAGGAATGGCAATCCCTTCACCGATCCCTGTACTGGAAAGCTCCTCTCTTTCGATCAACCTCCTGAACAACACATCCCGATCAATCCGGCGGTCCAAAGGCGCTGCCTGAACCACGGCTTTCAAAACCCCGGATACGCCCTCACCTTTAACCTCATGGATGGTGCCCCCTTTTTTCATGGCATCAGTCAGGCGAAAGTCCCTTAAACGATCGGCCTTGTCACGGGCCTCTTGTTTTGGGGTCAGGAAAATCCCCCTGGAATCGGCCCAGTCTTTGAGTTCCCTTTCCAGAAACACGTAGCCGTTGTCCGACTTATAGACAGGGATCTTGCCCTGGCGTACCCAACGCTGCAAGGTATTGACCGGCAGATTAAGCCATTTTGAGACTTGGTCGATGGTCAGATACATAAATAACCTCAGGCGCTATCCCAATTTTCACTGACTAACCGATTCGACCTCTCATGTCAAATCCGCAAACCCACCGCCAATAACAGCACCCCTGTCCGTCAATACATCAAAGCCAAGAGCTTTGAAAGGTCTCAAAGCTACCCTAATGTTGCACGTTGGCACCTGATACCGAGACTTCGCCCTGGACTCATTTATGAAAAAAACTCTGAAATGAGAGTCCTTAATTCCCAACCCAGACGAACCGGAACCAAAAAAGAAAAAATTTATCACGTGATGTTTTCAAGGCGTCAAGCTGCAAAACACGAAAGCCTCAATGTCTTTTATTTCGTGCTTTCAATCTTTCGTGATTTCGTGATCATCTTTGTAAAGTTTTGCCGCAAAATAGGCGTATTGTTCTCAATTCGTGAACTGCAATTTGAATTGAATTTCTTAAGTAAAGATTAACCGCCCCCAGTGGACTTTCGCAGCTCGTCGAGCCGTTCAGTGGGTCCCAGGAGGATCAGGACATCACTGTCTTTGATCAAAAAGCGTCCGGTCGGAATCAGATGGAGCTTTTCCGGAACCAGTTCCTTGATCGCCACGACCTGGGTGCCATAGCGATTGATGAGATCCAGGTCCGCCAGGGATTTCCCGATAAATTCTTTTGGAGGCGCCAGTTCTACGATACTAAATCCTTCGATAAAGGGCAGGAACTCGATCAGATTGGGATTGTGGAGCTTTTCCGCCACGGACAAGGCCAGGTCCTTTTCCGGAAAAAACACTTCAGACGCTCCGACCTTTCTTAACGCTCGGCCATGGGCCTCGTTGATGGCCTTGGCGAACACCGTGCTGACACCGATCTCCTTCATCAAGAGGGTGGTCAGGATCGAATCGCTCATGTTGGACCCGATGGCGATCACCACTGCATCCATCTGATCCAGTCCCAGGGCCTCCATGGCCTCCTTGTCGGTCGTATCCGCCACCAGGGCCTGGCTGACCAGACTCTTGATCTCCTGTACTGGTTTGGAATCCTTATCCATGGCAAGGACCTCATGGCCTTTTTCGTAAAGACGCGTCGCCAGGTAGAATCCGAAGTTTCCAAGCCCCATCACGGCAAACTGTTTCATCATTCACCTCATCCAATCATGATTGATTCATCGGCATATTTGTATCGCGCGACTTTTTGCCGGGTCACAGCCAGCCCCACGGCCAGCGGGCCCAGGCGCCCCACGAACATGACCACCACCACCACCAGCTTGCCTGCAAGACTCAACTGGCTCGTCACTCCGGTAGAAAGCCCCACAGTGCCAAAGGCGCTCACCACTTCAAAGCAAAGTTCGAGGAATTTCCCCCCGGTCTGACAGTGATCCACGCTGCCAAGCTCGGTTACCTGAAGCAGCAAAATCGCAATAACCACCACGATGGCACTGATAATCACCACACTGTTGGCACGGACCACGCTGGTCGATGAAATGCTGCGCCGGAAGACCTGTGGTGTTTCATGCCCGCGAAGTCGCGACAGGCCTCCCACAATCATAGTGGCAAAGGTACCGGTTTTGATCCCGCCGGCACACGACCCCGAAGACCCCCCAATAAACATCAACAGGATCAAGAAAAAAAGGCCCTGGTTGGACAGGTGGCCGATGTCAATTGTATTGAATCCGGCGGTGCGTGCCGTGACTGATTGAAAAAACGCGGCGAGCCCTTTTTCCCAAAATGACATGTGAGCCAGCGTGTTGTGGTATTCCATGGCAAAAAGTAGGACTGCTCCCGATACGATCAGGACCAGCGCGGAGGCCAGCGCCAGCTTTGAGTGCAAGCTGATCCTGGCCCAT
>JAFDGP010000134.1 GCA_019309245.1 Deltaproteobacteria bacterium
GTCCTGCCCGCTTGATGACCATGGGTCGATCAATCAAGTAGATGGGAAATCGGCAGGCAACTCTCAACCACAAATCATAGTCCTCGCACGCAGCCATCTGTTCGTCAAAAAGGCCCACCATGTCGAACAACGCCCTTCGTATCATGACCGCCGAAGGGCTTACAAGGCATAGGTCGACACATCGGTCGAAAATCATGCCTTGTGGTTTTGCGTGGCGTTTTTTGGGGTTGACCCGGATGCCGTTTCTGAGCCAAATTTCCTCCGTCTGACAGATCAGGGCTTCCGGGTGGTTTTCAAAAAATTCCATCTGGGCGGCCAGTTTGCCCGGAAGCCACAGGTCGTCGGAGTCCAGGAAGGCGATCAAGCCCCCGGCGGCCTTCTTAAGGCCCGCGTTTCGAGCGGCACTGACGCCCTGATGCACCTGAGAGACGATGTGTAGCGGTGGGGCAGGATATTTTGCCAGTACCGCCGGGGTCTCGTCGGTTGAACCGTCATCCACAACGATAAGCTCAAAGTCGGCCACGTCTTGTTCCAGCACGGACTCTATCGCCTCCTTGAGCATCGTTGCCCGATTAAACGTGGGAATGATGACGCTGACCGTGGGCATGGCACGATTGAGGAGATCACAGCATGGCGGAAAATTCAAACACTTTTCATGGCAAAATTTCGGTAAATAGTTTTTTTTATTGAAATAGGGGCCATGCTTTGTTAGTTACTGCTCAATGCCCAAGACGTGTGCGATTCACTGTGGCACAATTTGTGCTAGGCTTTTGATGGGCTGCATAGATGGTTGTCAATCACAACTCGAAAAGGAGATCACGACGGTGCTGAATGCCCTGCTTGGAAAAATTTCAAATGATCTTGCCATCGACCTGGGCACAGCCAATACCCTCGTCTATGTGAAGGGCAAGGGGATTGTCTTGAGTGAGCCTTCGGTGGTGGCGGTCAGAACGGACAACCGCAGGAAAAACCGGGTGCTGGCAGTAGGCGCGGAAGCGAAGCGCATGCTTGGGCGCACTCCCGGCAATATCGTGGCCATTCGGCCCATGAAAGACGGAGTAATCGCGGATTTTGAGGTCACCGAAGCGATGCTGCGTCATTTTATTCGCAAGGTGCACAACCGCAGGAGCCTGATCCGTCCCAGGATCATTATTTGTGTGCCATCCGGGATTACCCAGGTGGAAAAACGCGCTGTAAAAGAATCCGCAGAGTCCGCCGGGGCCAGGGAGGTCTTTCTAATTGAGGAGCCTATGGCCGCCGCAATCGGCGCCGGACTGCCGATCACGGATCCAACCTGCAATATGGTGGTGGATATCGGGGGCGGCACCACTGAGGTGGCTGTGATCTCCCTGGCGGGCATCGTCTACAGTCGGTCGATCCGAGTGGGCGGCGACAAGATGGACGATGCGATCGTTCAGTATATCAAGAGGAAGTACAACCTTCTGATCGGGGAAAGGACCGCTGAAATTATCAAAACGACTATCGGCAATGCGTATCCTGATCCCGAAAACATTGAGACCATTGAGGTCAAGGGGCGGGATCTGGTATCGGGGATTCCAAAGATCCTGGCCATTGATTCAGAAGAGATCCGCGTAGCCATAGCCGAACAAATTGAGTCCATTGTAGAGACGGTGAAAACGGCCCTCGAACAGACGCCTCCAGAATTGGCTGCAGACATTGTCGATACGGGGATTGTCATGACCGGCGGCGGGGCTCTGCTGAAAAACCTGGATCAACTGCTTCGAGAAGAGACCTCTTTGCCCATTACGGTGACAGAAGACCCTCTTTCCACCGTGGTGCTCGGTTCGGGTAAGACATTGGAGGAAATTTCGCTTCTGGGAGAAGTGACCATTCAGTAGGGTAGCTCCCTGGTTGACGTCATGACGGGTTGCTTTTTCTTCGGCTGTTTCCATGTTTTCAAAAAGACTGCTGAGTATTGTTTGCCTGATCCTGATTTTTCTGATCAACATCATTTTCCTTTCCGTCGGCACCAAGCATCGCCACACTGACTCGTTGATCGCCGGAATCGTGATGGCGGCCGTCTCTCCCTTTCAGGAAGGTATTACACGCAGTGTCGTTTTCCTTGAGGACTTGTGGCGGCACTATTTTTATCTGGTCTCCGTGGGCAGACAAAACGACGCCCTGAGCCGTGAACTGGCCCAGGCCAAAATGCAAAACAGTCGGTACGTGGAATCCGCCAAGACCTGTGAGCGGTTGCGCCGCCTCCTGGAGATCAAGACGGCATTGCCGCAGAAAACGCTCTTCGCCGAAGTGGTGGGCCGGGATCCTTCGGGATGGTTTCAGGCGATTGTAATTAACCGCGGGACCGGCGACGGCGTAGCCAAAGGGATGCCCGTGATCGCTCCGGACGGAATCGTGGGGCAAGTGGTCATTGCGTCCTATGACTATTCCAAGGTGATGTTGATGATTGACCGCAGCAGTGCGATTGACGCCCTGGTACAACGCAATCGCGCCCGGGGGATCGTGGCCGGGGAGGCGGATGCATTGTGCCGCTTTAAGTATGTGCTTAGAAAGGCAGATGTGCGTGTGGGCGACGTCATTGTCTCATCGGGACTAGACGGGCTGTTTCCCAAAGGGCTGCGCCTCGGAACGGTGGCAAAGGTTACAAGAGAACGTCCCGGCATCTTTCAAGATGTGCGTGTCAAGCCTTTTGTCGACTTTGACACTCTGGAGGAGGTCTTGATTATCTTGCCGTCATGAAAGCGTTTCTCGTTTATCTTGCCATTGGAATCGGCGTAATCGTGGTCCAGACGACGGTGCTTACGCTACCGCGGTTTGAAGGGGTTTTTTATGACCTGTTGATTCCCATGGCCGTCTTTGCGAGACTGAATCTTACCGGTGCAAGAGCCTGGGCCTTGATTCTGGCCACAGGCTTTGTCATGGATCTGTTTTCGGGTGGGCCCTTCGGTCTTTACATGACAGTGTATTTCTGGATTTTTGTCGGGGTTCGAGGCGTCTCCAAGCTGTGTGATGTTCAAGGGGCGCTGTTTCGATCGCTGCTGGTTGGGGTCTGCGTTTTGGCGGAACATGTGGTCTTTTGTGTCTTTTTTACGGTATCCGGGGACTCGGCGCCAGCCCTGTTGTGCCACCTGGGATCGGTGTTGTGGCAGGTTGTTTTCGGTGGGGTAAGCGGACCCGCACTGATTCGGGGGCTGGAAATGTTGAACCGCCGGATTAAGGCGGCCTGGGAGGTTGGGAGCTCAAACGAGCAAGATTTGGCCATACCATGAGCGATACCTACTTGAAAACGGTTGACAGTGACTGGTATCGACAGCGGTTGTCCGGGGCCCTGATATTCGTGGTGGCGGCTTTTTTGGTCCTGCTGGCCAGGCTCTACTACCTGCAGATTGTCAGGGGAGAGGATTACAGACGCCAGTCCCAGAACAACTGGGTACGTCTTCAAAGTATCCCGCCTCCCAGGGGACTGATCTTCGATCGAAACGGAACCCTGTTGGTGGACAACCGGCCATCATTCAGCGTTTCGATTGTCCGCGAAGACGCAAAAGACGCCCGGGCCGTGGCGTTGCGTCTGGCGGACTTTTTGAAAGAAGACGAGCAGTCTTTTTTGAGCAAACTGGACAAGGCGGGAGGCTGGCCGTCTTTCAAGCCGATTGTGCTCAAGCGCGACCTCAGCCGCAATGCCGTGGCTGTAGTTGAGAGCCATAAATTGGACCTTCCGGGCATCGTCATTTCTATTGAGCCGATGCGGCACTATATCCACGGTGAGCTGGCATCGCATTTGATCGGCTATCTGAGCGAAATCAGCGAAGAGCAGCTCAAGAGCGGGCGCTACCCAGACCATAAAAGTGGAGATTTTATTGGGAAATTCGGGGTGGAAAAAAGCTATGAAAGCTTTTTCCACGGGCGGCCCGGCAGGCGGAAGGTCCAGGTCAATGCCATCGGTCAGATCATCCGGGTCCTGGAGACGATGGAGGCGGAGCCGGGCAAGAACGTATTTTTGACCCTGGATGCGGGGCTTCAGCGCAAAACCGAGGCGCTTTTGGCCGGTAAAGTGGGGGCTGCCGTGGCTCTGGATCCCTCAAACGGCCATGTGTTGGCTATGGCGAGTCGGCCGGCTTTTGATCCGAATGCCTTTGTTGAGGGCATGACGTTTGACGCCTGGAACACGCTGGTGTCCAATGCGTTTCATCCCATGAGCAACAAGGCGATTCAGGGACAGTACCCTCCGGGGTCGACGTTCAAGATCGTTACGGCCATGGCAGCACTGGAGGAAGGTCTGGTGACCAGGGAAACCAGATTTTACTGTCCGGGATATTATCGGTATGGAAATCGCACGTATCGATGCTGGAGTCGACACGGCCACGGCAGCGTGGATCTTGTCCGAGCCATGGCAGAATCTTGTGATGTCTATTTCTTTCAACTGGGCGAAAAACTTGGCATTGACCGGCTTGCCCGGTATGCGACCGCGTGTGGTCTGGGCCAAAAGACGGGTGTTGCATTGGCCAACGAGGCCTTGGGACTGGTGCCGACGTCATCATGGAAGTTCAAAAAAACCGGGGTGCCATGGCAGGCCGGTGAAACCCTCTCCGTAGCCATCGGGCAAGGATTCAACCTGGTGACCCCTTTGCAGATGTGCTGCCTGATCGCTGCGGTTGGCAATGGGGGGATCCTGTACCGGCCGGTGGTGGTAAGCCGAATCGAGGACGGGGACGGCTCGCTGGTCAAGGAGATCCCGGCGGTTGCCCGACACGTGCTTCCTGCCACCAAGGCGACCCTTGAATGTATCAAGCAAGGCCTGATCGACGCCGTTAATCAGCGCCGGGGCACGGGATGGATTGTCCACCTGAATGACATTAAGATCGCGGGAAAAACCGGGACCGCCCAGGTCGTGTCAATGGAGCCGGACCGCAACCAGGAAAAGAACAAGGAACGTCCGTTGCGTCTCAGGGATCATGCGTGGTTTGTCGCCTTTGCGCCGGCTGTTTCTCCAAAGATTGCTGTGACGGTCCTGATTGAGCATGGGGGGCATGGCGCCTCGGCTGCGGGCCCGATTGCCAGGGAGATGATCAGGGCGTTTTTGAAGGGATGACCCAAACAGGTCGGCTTTGAACTGAATTATGATTGACCGTCGTTTGGTAGAACATTTTGACTGGATATTGCTGGGACTGACCCTGTTGTTGCAAAGCATCGGGATCCTGACCCTGTACAGTGCGGTCAATGCGAGCGCGGATGTGGCCGGCTTGATCGGCCCCCTCTATATGAAACAGGCCTCTTGGTTCGGCATCGGAGCGATGGGGATGATAACCTTGGTCTTTTTTAATTACAGATGGTTACACCGATGGGGAGGACTGATTTATGCCGCTTGTGTGGTGCTCTTGGTGGTTGTGGCCCTGGCGGGCCGGGACATTTCGGGTTCACGGCGATGGCTGGTGTTCGGCGGGGTGTCCTTTCAACCCTCGGAAATGGTGAAAATTGCCGTACCGATCATGCTGGCACGATACTTCTCGGATCGGATCTCTGCTACGGGCATGACGCTCAAAGACCTGTGGAGGCCATTGATCTGGGTCTTGATTCCCTTCGGACTGATTGTAAGACAGCCTGATTTAGGTACGGCACTGATTGTGGCCTTGATTGCCGGGTCTATGACCCTTTTTGTTAAGATCGAACGGCGGTGCCTGTTGGGCCTCGGCGGTGGGAGCGCGTTGGTGGCCGGCGTGGGCTGGTTTTTCTTAAAGGCGTATCAAAAACAGCGGATCGCGATTTTTTTAGACCCCGAAAAAGATCCCCTGGGGGCTGGTTACCACATAATACAGTCCAAGATTGCGGTGGGTTCGGGGATGCTGACCGGCAAAGGCTTTCTGAAAGGCACACAAAACGCTTTATCCTTTTTGCCGGAACAGCACACGGACTTTATTTTCTCGGTCCTGGCCGAAGAATGGGGCTTTTTGGGATCTGCCCTGTTTCTTGTGGTATATTTTTTGATCGTCGCCTGGGGCCTCAATATCGCCATGCGCTCCAAAGAGCCGTTTGGAACGATTCTGGCGGTTGGGATCACGAGCATGATGTTTTGGCAGGCGCTGATCAATATCGCAATGGCGCTGGGGTTGCTGCCTGTTGTCGGAGTAACCCTGCCTCTGGTTAGTTACGGGGGATCCTCGCTGGTGTCCACGTTGTTGGGGATTGGAATCTTATTGAATATCAGCATGCGGCGGTTTATGTTTAAGGGCTGAAGCTCCGGAAACCCGCTGCTATTAAAAGAGGAGGCCGGGCAGTGAAACAGGCCAGTCAAGGGGTACAGACCTTACTCGGACCCGAGACGACGCTGGAGGGCAAACTCGCCTTTGAAGGGACGGTGAGGTTGGATGGCCGCTTCAATGGGAGCATCGAGAGCAAAGACGGGGTCATGATCGTCGGCAAAGAAGCGGTCGTCAATGCGGACATTTTTGTGCATACAGCCACGGTGAGCGGGACAATCAGCGGCAATATCCGCGCGACTCACAGTATTGCGTTATATCCGCCAGCGCAGGTGTTCGGGGATTTGCAGGCCCCGGTTGTGGTGATTGAGCCCGGGGTGATTTTTCGCGGACACTGCTTCATGAAAGCCGGATAGGAGGACGTTCCACTGGGCATCCGGATGCCGGATGCCGCTGGTCCATGGTAACCGAGCATTGTGATTGACCACCATTCACCATTCACCATTCACTGTTCACTATTCACTGTTCACTATTCACTGTTCACCATTCACTATTCACTGTTCACTATTCACTGTTCACCATTCACTATTCACTGTTCACTATTCACTATTCACTATTCACTGTTCACCATTCACTATTCACTATTCACTATCCCCTGGCGCCCGCTGTCGACTGAAAACGGACAAAGA
>JAFDGP010000135.1 GCA_019309245.1 Deltaproteobacteria bacterium
TTGGGCGGCGGATTGGATATCGTTTCCGGGGGCGAGTTGTTCCGGGGGCTCAAGGCCGGAGTCCTGCCGGACCGGATTGTGTTTTCAGGGGTCGGCAAGCGGGAAGATGAGATCCTGTTTGCCCTGGAATCCAGGATCCTGATGTTTAATGTGGAGTCCTTTGAAGAACTGGAGCGCATCGACCGGTGCGCATCCAAGCGTGGGACCGTGGCGCCCATCGCGCTTCGGGTGAACCCGGATGTGGATCCCAACACGCATCCCTACATCTCGACAGGCCTGAAAAAAAACAAGTTTGGCCTGAACAAAGAGGCGGTTGTGGAGGCCTACAGGGATGCTGCGCGGCGTTCTCATGTCCGGATTGTGGGTATCAGTTGCCACATTGGGTCCCAGATCACGCAAACCGCCCCGTTTCTGGAGGCCCTGGGGTGTATCAAAGGCCTGATCGCTACCCTGGCCTCCTATGGGATTACGATTTCATATCTGGATCTGGGCGGAGGCCTGGGGATCACGTACGACCAGGAATCCCCTCCCCATCCGAGAGAGTACGGGAAAGCCATTGTAGACCGCTTGGGCGATGTGGCGGTGACCCTGATCCTGGAACCCGGCCGGGTTATCGTGGGAAACGCCGGGATCCTGGTTACCCGGGTGCTTTACACCAAGCAAGGCGATGGGAAGGACTTTGTTATCGTGGACGCCGCCATGAACGACCTGGCGCGACCTGCGCTCTACAACGCCTATCATGCCATTGAGCCGGTGGTCAAAAACCGGCGGCAGAACACGGTGCGGGCCGACGTGGTGGGACCGATCTGTGAAAGTGGAGACTTCCTGGCCAGGGATCGCCGGATCCCTCGGGTGCGCGCCGGGGATCTGCTGGCCGTCATGAGCGCCGGGGCCTATGGGTTCAGCATGTCTTCCAATTACAACTCCAGACCACGTGCGGCCGAGGTAATGGTCCGCGAAGACGATTTCCACGTCATCAGGGCTCGGGAATCCTACGAGGATTTGATTGCGGGTGAGTCTATTCCGGATTTTTTGCTTTCAGAAAAATCCGCCGGCTGGTCTTCTTGGCAAAAGGAGGACTGAGGGAAATTTTCTGAGAGCCCTTTCCTCGGCCTCTGCGGTGAAAAAGCGCTATCGTTGAGTGAAAAGTCGGATGAAAGCCCTATCGATTCCTTTTACAAAGATGAGCGGCAGCGGCAACGATTTTATCCTGATTGACAACCGTGATGCTGTGGTCCAGGAGAACGGTCTGAGCGGGTGGATTGCGGCGGTGTGCCGCAGAAAACTCGCGGTCGGCGCTGACGGACTGATTCTGATAGAGCGCTCCGACCGGGCGGATTTTAAGTGGCGGTTTTTCAATGCGGACGGTGGCCAGGCCGAGATGTGTGGAAACGGGGGTCGTTGCGCGGCGCGGCTGGCGTTTTTAAAAGGCATTGCCGGCTCCAGCCTGGCCTTTGAGACCATGGCTGGCGTGATTCGAGCCGAGGTAACCGGCCGGCGGGTGAAGCTGGAGATGCCGCAGCCTTCGGCCATTGATTCGGATCGAACGGTGCAGATCGACGGCCGGGCCGTCACGCTCAGCCACCTTACCGTGGGAGTTCCTCATGTGGTGGTGTGGGTGGATGACATTGACACCGCACCGCTCAAGACCGCTGGCCCGGCCCTGAGGTACCATAACGCCTTTGCCCCGGAGGGGACCAATGTAAACTTTGTGCAGCGGGTAAGAGACGGCATGCTGGCCATTCGGACCTATGAAAGGGGTGTGGAGGACGAGACCCTGGCCTGTGGTACGGGGTGTGTGGCCACGGCCCTGGTGGGGTTTGAAAAGGGCTTGTGCGCATCGCCTGTGGCGCTTCAAACCCGGAGCGGTGAGACTCTGAAGATCTATTTTGAACGGACTGAACAAGGATTTTCCAATGTCTTTCTGGAAGGAGAGGTGCGGTTGATCTACGAAGGTAGACTCTACGATGAGGCGGCACGGTAGGGCGTGACCGACAGACGAATGACAGGAGGGGCACGAGCTTGAAGATTGAAAAATCACAACGGTTAAAACGCTTGCCGCCGTATCTTTTCAAGGAGCTGGATCGGCAAAAAGAAGCGGTACGTGCCGGGGGCATGGACATCATTGATTTTGGTGTGGGTGATCCGGATATGCCCACGCCGCCCCATATTATAGCGGCGCTCAAGGAGGCGGTTGAGGATCCGGCCAACCACCGGTATCCGTCCTATTCAGGCATGGAGGCCTTTAACCGGGCCGTGGCGGTTTGGTACAAACAGCGGTTCAACGTTGTGCTGGATCCGGACACCGAGGTCGTCACCTTGATCGGTTCCAAAGAAGGGATCGCCCATATCCCATTGGCCTTTATCGATTCCGGGGATGTCGCGCTGGTGGCCAGTCCGGGCTATCCTGTCTATCACGTGGCCACCCAGTTTGCCGGGGGAGACCTCTATTTTATGGACCTGTTGAAGGAAAACGCCTTCTTGCCGGATCTCGGGGCGATCCCCGCGGAGGTGGTAAAAAAGGCCAAGATGATGTTTATCAACTATCCGAACAACCCTACCGCAGCGGTGGCGAGCAGGGAATTCTTTGACGAGGTAGTCGGGTTTGCCCAGGCGCATAACATCATTGTGTGTCACGATGCGGCCTATTCGGAAATGGCCTACGATGGTTACAAACCCGCCAGTTTTCTGGAGGCTCGGGGGGCGAAGTCTGTAGGGATCGAATTTCATTCTCTGTCCAAGACCTATAACATGACAGGATGGCGGCTTGGTTTTGCTGTGGGGTGCCGCGAGATTATCCAGGGGTTGGGCCAAATCAAGAGCAATATCGATTCCGGGGCGTTTCAGGCCGTTCAGATGGCGGGCATCACCGCCCTGGAGGGGGATCAGTCCTGCGTGGAGGCCATGCGGCACACCTATCAGGAGCGCCGCGACATTCTGGTGGATGGCCTGAGGTCGATCGGGCTGTCCGTGGAAAAACCAAAGGCCACGTTTTACCTCTGGATCGAGGTGCCTGATGGGTTTACCTCCGCGGCGTTTGCAGGACGCCTGTTGACCGAGGCCGGGGTGGTGACTACTCCCGGAAACGGATTCGGCGCAGCCGGAGAAGGCTATGTCCGCATGGCCCTTACGGTGGGCCGGGAACGAATCCGGGAGGCGCTGGAACGGATCAAATCCATTGGCTTTTGAGCATATGGTTTATATCGGCGTTGGATCCAACATGGGGCCCCGGGCGGAAAACTGTCGGCAGGCGATTGCCGCCCTGGAGGCCTTGGATCAGTGTCGGTTGGCGGCCTGCTCGCCGTTGTACGAGACAGAGCCCGTGGGCCTAAAAGACCAGGCCTGGTTTGTAAACGGGGTGGTGCGCTTGGACACGGACCTGGCGCCCGAGGGCCTGCTGGGCCGACTGAGGGCTATTGAGAGGGCAATGGGACGGGTGCGGGGCGGGCCGAAATTCGGCCCCAGGGTCCTGGATCTGGATATTCTTTTTTTTGACGACCTCATGGTCTCCAAGGACGGATTACAGATTCCCCACCCAAGGCTACACGAACGACGCTTCGTGCTGCAGCCGCTTTACGATCTGGCCCCGGACCTTAAACACCCCGTTCTGGAACGCACGGTGCAATCTTTGCTTAATGCGCTTCAGGACGGGCAGCGTGTTGTGGAATTGTGCCCATGAGATTTTTGTTTTTGTGTCTGTTGGTCTATGTGATCTACCGGGTGCTCAGGGGGCTGGGCGGATCCACTCGTTCGCAAACCCGTGCAGAACACGTTAACGCCTCATCTCCGGTTGACGATATTATGGTAAAAGACCCATTTTGCCAGACCTATATCCCGAAACGTGAGGCGATCAGGACGATTATTGACGGCGAGACGGTCTACTTTTGCAGTCAGGAGTGCCGGGATCGGTACTTGGAAGCACAGCGGGCTGACCCCGGGCACACACATCAAGGATGATGGCGTGTATTACGACAAAGCAGGCGCACCCAGACCCTTGCAAAACGTTCCCTTTTGCCCGATTGGGCACTATGCTTCACTGCGTGTCTGCGTCTGGCTCATCCGCCTGCGGCGGACTTAAAATACCCTATGTATTTCTCCGGTTGATCCGCCTCGGCGGATTGCCATCCTTGAACTTGACCAAAATTGAACATTTTTCAAAGGTCTCGCACTGGCGTGCGTTGCGGTTGTGTTTTGTATTGCTGCTGACGGTCGTTACCCCGCTCTGGGCGGATATTTACCGGTGGGTGGACGCCTCAGGCACCATGCATTTTACGAATGTGCCTACCAGTGCCAAGTATGAGGTCTATATCCGTGAAAGCCTGCCAGCCGGGGTGCATCCTGCCAGCCGGTACGACCGGTATGTCCGAGAAGCCGCCGAGCGGTTTGATGTGCCGTTTTCGCTGATCAAGGCGATTATCCGGGCGGAATCGGATTTCGACGCCCGGGCCGTGTCCGCCTCCGGAGCCCGGGGGCTAATGCAGATCATGCCGGAAACCGCCCGGGACCTGGGGATTCGGGACTGCTTTGACCCAAGGGATAACATCTTGGGAGGCGTCCGTTACTTCAGGGCCCTGCTGGATCAGTTCAACGGAAGCATTCCCCTGGCCCTGGCGGCCTACAACGCGGGGCCGAACCGAATAGGACCATTAAGAGAGGTCCCGCGGATCGAGGAGACGGAACGCTTTGTTCGTAAGGTTATGGAGTTTTTTTACAGTTACTAACGGAACCCGGGGTTTCAAATGCAACGACTGTGCAAGATGGTTGAGACATTCTTGGTTACTCCCAACCACCTGACCCTGTATAGAATTGCCAGCATTCCCGTGCTGATCGTGTTGTTGCTGTTTGCCAACAAGGTCAGCGCCTTTTTTGCTGCCTGTGTATTTTCCGCGGCCTCCATCACGGACCTGCTGGATGGCCTTATGGCACGCCGGCGCGGGATGGAATCGGCCCTGGGGAAATTTCTGGATCCCCTGGCGGACAAACTCCTTATCTCTTCTGCGTTGATCATGTTGATCCCGCATGGTCGGGTCCCGGCGTGGATGGCCTTTGTGATTATCGGCCGAGAGATCGCCGTAACCGGGCTCAGGGCGATCCTGTCGGAAAAAGGAATCGTGATGGCGGCCGAAGAACTGGGAAAGTACAAGACCGGATTTCAGATCGCAGCCGTCATCGCGCTGTTGCTTCACTATCCCTACTTTGGCGTTGATTTTCATGCGGTCGGGGCATTGTTGTTGTGGGTGGCCATGGTGTTGACCCTGTGGTCCGGGACGCGGTACTTTCTAAAATTTAAAGAGATTATACCGTTGTAAGGCGGGATAATTCTTGTTGACAATTCCGGACACAGCTTTTAAACTCTCTGCAATAAGCGGGAATAACTCAGTGGTAGAGTGCAACCTTGCCAAGGTTGAAGTCGCGGGTTCAAATCCCGTTTCCCGCTCCATTTTTTCGGCGGCATAGCCAAGTGGTAAGGCAGCGGTCTGCAAAACCGTTATACACCGGTTCGAATCCGGTTGCCGCCTCCAAGTAAACTCAAGGGTTTGCAAGGATATCGACACCTGTTTCTGCACTTCATTGAATCGAAAAGGATATCGGCCATGTCACAGCAAGTGGTGTCGGGTGCAAGCCTGATGTGCTCTTTTGGCGCGGCGCCGTCAACCTTGATGGTGCCGCCCACCAATCGGGTGATGTGCGGCAACATGCCAGCAGCCACCATCATGGATTTTTTGCCCAACACAAACATTTTGCCATTTGGCATGTGCAGTGCTCCAACGAACCCTGCGGTCATCTCGGCCACTGCAGCAGCCTCGGGCGTGTTTACCCCAGCGCCTTGTGTTCCCGTCATCACAGGGCCGTGGACGCCCGGCTCGTCCACGGTGATGATTGGCAACATGCCGGCGCTCAACAATCTGTCGACCTGTATGTGCGCGTGGCTGGGTGTGATTAGTGTGAGTTTCGCAGGGCAGGCCACAACGATGATCCCCTGATCCGGTATCTCTGGCCCCTTGTCCCGCTGTTGAAGCGTTAACCGTTGCATAAACAACATGGCCGACAGTCCTTAAAAGCAATATTGATCCGTCCTTTTTCAATCCTCGAAATACCCCAGGTATTCCTCCGGTTGATCCGCCTCAGGCGGATTGCCATCCTTGAACTTGACCAAAATTGAACATTTTTCAAAGGTCTCGCAAGCCTGAGGTCTTAATCATCCAGGACGATCATATCGCCTGGGCGATCCTGCCGGGCCAGATGGAATCGGGGCTTTCCGGTTGAGGCTGGCCGGCCTAAAACGGACAGGGCGCGCTCTGGGTGGTTGTTTTTTTCGCTGAGGTGTGCGACCACAACATGCTGGAGTTCCGGGCTGGTGACGCGCTCAAGAAGATCACGGGAGTCCTCATTGGAAAGATGTCCCCGGCGGCCCCGAATGCGTTGCTTGAGCGGCCACGGATAGGGCCCTTCTTCGAGCATTTTAAGATCGTGGTTCGCCTCCAGGACCAACAGGCGACACCCTCGCAGGTGGTGGCATACCAGCCGGGTGGCTACGCCCAGGTCGGTAGCGATGCCGATTTTCATCCCATCCGCCTGTATGCAAAATCCTACTGGATCTGCGGCGTCGTGTGAGACCGGAAAGGGCCGGATGTTCAGGACACCCAGTCGAAAAGTCGAGCCGCACTGAAAGTGCTTGACCTCAAATAGGCGCCCCATGCGATCTCTGGCTGCTTTCAAGGTGGGCTTGGTCACAAAGACAGGCAGGTTGAATCGCCTGGAGATCAC
>JAFDGP010000136.1 GCA_019309245.1 Deltaproteobacteria bacterium
CCAGTCGCCCTCTTGCCTCATGACAGCCATCCTGTCCCGTCCATTCCCCTTATACAGCTTATCGGCATACCGCCGAAAAACCTGAAACCAATCTCTGCATCAATCATGCCATCATTGGCCGGTTTCCATCCATAAACGGCCCTTTTTCCCTAATGTCTGATCAAATTGACGGAGAGCTTGGGAACAATTTTTTGGAAAAAGAAGGCGTGTGTCTATTCCGCAGGTTACATAACTTCATCAGCGACCACCCCTAGAACTGGTGGCCGCTGACGTTTTTGAATCCGTGCATCATCCACCGGTCCTGCCGGGAAGGATTGAAAGGGTAACCTATTTCCAGTGTGGTTTGTGTGTGGACTGGCATGCGCTTGGCGGTGGATGACGTTCGGATTCAAAACGGCATGATCACGGGTTCGCGCATAATCAGGTCAATCGCGTTGCTTGCACACGCGGCAATCGAGGGATATTCCCGGGTCAAGGCGGCAATCTGCCGTAAATTTTCTGCAGTCCGCAAGACCAGCATGGACAAATCCCCTTCTGCCATCCCGGTCTTGGTCACCACACGATCCCATGTGGCGCCTTTGGACCACGCATACACCGCTGTTCCGGCCCACAGGGCCATTGGCCTGACTTCAAATCCCTGCACGGCCTTTCGCTCGGCAAGCGGTGCCAAACCACGTTGCACTTTCTTAAACGCCTTCAAGAAGTCCCGCGGCACCTGTGAGGGCTCAAGCCTTTCGTCCGCCACGTCTCTATCCTGTACAAAAGGGGCGACCACGCCGGCCAGCAGAGCGGGGTCATTGTCAGGAAGCAACCCTTTTCGCAATCCCTCCGCAATCATCAACGGCTGATCGAGCCTCAGCTTGGAAGCCCACAGTCCGTCATCGGTCAGCGTGTTTTGCTCAGAGACAAACCCTTCTTGCTTTAAGAACTCCAGGTGTCTGACAAGGTCACTCCACAGCCGCATACGCACAGCATTGGCGCTGTCCCACCAAGATGCAAAGTCATCGAGCGCCGCCAAGAATGCCTTTTTCCTTTTGCCGTGGCATAGGCTGAAATGCCCACAGGCTCGACACGGGGCCTTTTCCATTTGCTCTTCCAAAAAAAGGAGACGCCTGATCAAAGGCCGCAATTCTGGGTGTTGCCGCTCGTCGAAAGCCGGAGATGTCAGCACAGGGGGTACGGCTTGTCGGGCGGTATTAACCAGGAGCCGTCTCAGGGCTTCCGGCTGGTCCGGTGGCGGCAAGCGCAAGACCCGATCCAGGACCTGCAAGACCCTTTGCGGGGAGAACCAGCGTGTTCGGAGGCCTTTCTTGCGCCGTGTCATCTTTGTTTCACCCGACAGGCGAGAACCCCGCGTTGGCCCCGCCTCACCTGAGGCTGCAACACGCAGTACATTCTGCCGCGACGGTCCAGAAAAAGGCGCCCCGGGTCGAGGTGAGCCAGTTTCGAAAGCCTGGAACGCTGCTGCCTGAGCGTCTTGCCCAGTTCGGTGCGTTCCAAAGCAGCTGCTCGGCGCGTTCTGATCAACTCCAGCGCAGCATCAGGCCCCGCACACACTGCCTCCGGCAGAAATTCCGCCACGTGACGAGTCGCCTCTTTGAGCCTTTTGCCCAATTCTGGACGCTGTTTAACAACATCCAGATAGGCCGCAAAGGATCTCTGAAGGACTTCTTTGATCTGACCCAGGTCGTGAGACAACAGCAGATTCAGCACCATAGAAAAATTCACCTTGATCTGGCTCAAAACGTCTTCCGGGGAGGCCTTGAAAAGGTCGGCCATCAGGCGCACATCCATGAACCTTCCGGGCAGAACAACCGCAAAGCCGATGCGGTCTTTTCCCCGCCTTCCAGCCCGACCCGTGGTCTGGTGGAACTGGGTGGCATCCAGCGGCACGAACCGGCGGCCGTTGTACCGATCCGAGTTCAGGAAAACCACACTGCGTGCCGGAAAGTTGACCCCCGCCGCCACGGTAGATGTGGCAAAGACCGCCTCCAAGAGACCGGCCGTCATGAGTTGTTCGATAACCAGCTTCCAGGCAGGCAGTTGTCCGCTGTGGTGGGCGGCCACGCCAGCCTCGGTCAGATACCGCAACTGTTGATGTCGCCTCAGGTGAGTTTGCCCGCTGATCAGCGCATCGACCGCATCGCATAAGGCCTGATGGTTGTCCGGGCCGGGCTCGTAATCAATACAACAGGCAAGGGCCGCATCGCAGTCAGCGCGAGATTTCATGAAAAAGATGGCCGGCAAGAGATCAAATCTTCGCAACACCCGCAAGATCTCGGAAAAGGGTGGCAGGCGTCGCGGAGTCCCCAGAACAGGCGGGTTCGGATCTTTTAAGTACCGTACCACTGCCTTGTCCAGACCTTTTGCGCCCAGTAACGGCAGCAGACGACCCGAGGGATGAAAAAAGAGAGGAAACAGCGGAACCGGCCGATGTTTTTCTTCGATGACCCTACAGGGCTTTGCCCGTATGGATTCCAGCCAGTCCGCAATTTGCTGAGCATTGCCGACGGTGGCGGAAAGCAGCAACAGGGGGACCCTCTGAGGCAGATAAATCATGATCTCTTCCCACACGACCCCTCTGTCTTCATCACCCAGAAAATGGGCCTCATCCAGAACCACCAGGTCCGTGTCCAGGTCTGTGCCATGAGACATTGCGTCATAGAGCTGGTTTCGCAGGATCTCCGTGGTTCCCACGATAATCGGGGCATCCGCGTTCTCTTTGCGGTCCCCGGTGAGAATACCCACACGCTCCATGCCGAAAACGTGTCCGAATTCTATGAGTTTGGAGTTCGTCAGTGCCTTAAGCGGAGACGCATACCAGGCCTTACCCCCTGTTTCGGTTATGCGCCGGATCGCCTCCTGAGCGATCCACGTCTTACCCGATCCAGTCGGGGCACAAACCAGGCAGTCTGCGTGTTGCATCGCTTTGACCGAGTCTATCTGAAAGGCATCCGGTCTGAAAGGCCGTTTTTCGGGCGCACCGATACGCGCAAACACGGTCTTGAGCCGTCGATCTGCCTCGGGTTTCAGCCGGATACGCTGTCTTCTCGGTTTTCCACGGCGCTTCACCGTCCTCAGCCCGGCACGCCGCGTGCTCTGAGGGGCCATCACAAACGTCTCCCTTGCCTTTCGAAAGTCTTTTCAAACATCAGAGCCACCAGCACAACGGCAGGGATAAGCAAAGACCCAAACAGAGGCTTAAAGCCACAGTTCTGCCAGTGGTCGCTGATAGCATAAAAGATTTCGGCTTTGGAAAGGTCTTTGCCGCTACATGTCATGCTCTCAACCTCGCTCCCTTGTGATTCGGCAAGATTTATAGGGAGCCCATACAACATTGTATCCATGCGCTGTTGAAAAAACAAAGCCGAATTTTTTTGTCTCCGGGCACCAGCCACCGAAAATCGCAACCCGGCGCACCCCCTCCGCAGTCAGCCGGTCTTTTCACCCTCCGCGCCAATCAATTTTTTTCCGTAGATGGGCACCAACTATTGAAGGCAGAACCGTTCAGTGGTAGAGATATCCAGTTCCCATCCATTTCTTTCGGGTTGCAGACGGCACTGCGGCGTTTTCATCAGAAACGCCACAGGATTCGCCGGTTGTTTCTCTCGGAGGAAACCGACACACGATACTGGAACAGGATACCATGCGAGCCGTTGTTCAAAGGGTAACACAAGCACAGGTTGATGTTGACGGGGAGACTGTCGGAAAAATCGGCCCCGGTCTGCTCGTGCTGCTGGCAGTGTCGGATACGGATACGCAAGCCCAGGCGGATTACCTGGCGGACAAGCTGGTTCATCTTCGGATCTTTAATGATGAACAGGGCCGGATGAATCGCTCGTGCCTCGATATTCGGGGACAGGTCCTGGTGGTCTCACAATTCACGCTGTTAGGTGACTGCCGAAAAGGCCGAAGGCCCTCCTTCGTCCGGGCGGCCCCTCCAGACCGGGCGAAAAGTCTCTATGAGTACTTTATTGCACAGCTCAGGGCAAAGGAGATCACTGTAGCCAGCGGTCGGTTTCAAACCAGAATGGCCGTGTCGCTGGTCAACGAAGGGCCGGTTACCCTGATTGTGGACAGCAAACCTTAAGCTACCGAGTGCAGGGATAACCGGGGTTACCAACTTTTTCGGACCCTCTAGAGAAACCATGGACACCTCTGACAAACAAGGTTCACCGGGTGCAGCGAGCCCGCCGCCATGTATGATTCATGTCGACAAAGAAGGGACATGGTTTCATCGCGGCGCGCCCATCATCCATCAGGGCATCCTGCAGCTGTTTTATCGGTCCATCCGTCAGGATGAACAAGGCCGGTACCTACTTGTCTTAAAGGAACAAACCTGTGTTCTGGAAGTAGAGGACACGCCCTTTGTGATCGCACAAACCACCCTGATGCCTCCTGACCATGAGGCACCTAACGAGCGCATCGTCGTGCGGCTGGTAGATGGAACTGAGGAGATGTTGGACCCGGCGACTCTCACCGTTGGCGCCGATCATGTCCTTTACTGCACAGTCCAAAAAGGGCGGTTTGTGGCGCGCTTTTCTCGAGCGGCCTATTATCAGTTGGCCCGACACATCAAGCAAGACCAGAAGACAGGCGTTTTTTTTCTGATCGTGGCAGGCCAAAGATATAACCTGGCGTGAGCGTAGGCAGACCCATTTTTATCCGCCTCCGCAGAAGATCATGGGCATGCCGTGGATGAATGCGCTAGCGATCGCCATGCTACGGCGCGATGTTCGCCCCAAATCCGAGGCGGATAACCGCGTCGTAGCCGTAGGCGACCGTCTTCCGCAGTAGCTTGGCTACGGAGGATGGAAAGACGGGTATTGTGATGAGACCACGAGTTCACCGGTAGGGCTCCACCTTCGTTTTTAGGCCCTTCGGGGGTGCCGATTTTACCGAATCTGCTTTGTTTGTGGGTGGTTGAAGTACAAAAGTACGTCGGCACGCACACCGCCTTGCATCTCCGGCAAACTCGGCAACCGGTGGATCCGGGTTCGCCTGAGGGGTTTTCGCAAGATACGGGTTATGGTATGGTGCCGCTAAAAAACGTTAAGGAAAGGCGACAGCAAAATCGATGGAAAAGACATCAGGCCGTCAGAAGGTCGAAACCCTGCGCAAAAAGGTGGTCCGGGAATCCCGGCTGGTATGGGATGTTCTCACGTCAAAAGACAAACGGCAGGTTTTTTCGTTTTCAGATCGATACAAGCGTTTTCTGGATGCGGCCAAGACGGAACGCGAAGCCGTGCGTCATATTGTGGATTATGCGCGCTCCCATCGGTTTGTCGATATTGGGAAAAATCCCAAGGGACAGCGCTTTTATAAGGTCAATAAACGCAAAAGCGTTGCTTTGGCTGTGCTTGGCAGCGAGCCTCTCGAATCCGGACTCAACTTGATCGTCTCTCATATTGACGCGCCGCGCCTGGACCTGAAGCAAAACCCCCTGTATGAAGAGGTAGATCTGGCATTTCTCAAGACGCACTATTACGGCGGAATTAAGAAATACCAGTGGCTTGCCAGGCCTCTGGCCATCCATGGCACGGTGGTCAGACGCGACGGCAGATCAATAGACATTCAAATCGGAGAAGACCCGGCGGATCCCGTATTCACCATCTCCGACCTGTTGCCCCACCTGGCTCACAAGATCCAGGCGGACAAAAAGGTCTCTGAGGCCTTTCAGGGCGAAAAACTCAATGTCCTGGTCGGCAGTCTTCCCGTAGGCAACCATGAAACCAAGGAACGATTCAAACTGGCGGTGCTGGATCATTTGCACTCGGCATACGGCTTGATTGAAGAGGACTTGGTCAGCGCAGAACTGGAAATCGTACCGGCCGGAAACGCCCGGGATATCGGCTGGGACTGTGGTCTTATCGGGGCATATGGCCAGGATGACCGTGTGTGTGCGTATGCCTCGCTGGAGGCCGTGGCAGATATCGGCAAACCGAAGCGTACCGCTGTCGCCCTGTTCATGGACAAAGAAGAAATTGGAAGCGACGGTTCCACCGGGGCAAAGTCACGCTTTTTGGAAGATTTTGTGGCGGATCTGTTCGAGGCAACGGGCAGGGTGGCAGACAACAGAAGCCTGAGGGCGGCATTGATGCATTCGAAGGCCTTGTCCGCGGATGTGAACTGTGCGCTCGACCCGGATTATCAGGAAGTCCACGAAAAACGCAATGCAGCCAAGATAGGCTATGGAGTATGCATTACAAAATTTACGGGATCCCGAGGAAAGTACGGCTCGAGCGACGCCAACGCGGAGTACCTGGGCCTTGTCCGCAGGCTGCTAAACGACAACGGCGTGGTCTGGCAAACAGGAGAACTGGGCAAAGTGGATGAAGGCGGCGGGGGCACCATCGCCAAGTTTCTGGCCGTTTACGGCATGGAAGTGCTGGATTGCGGTACACCGATTTTATCCATGCACTCCCCTTTTGAGATTGCATCAAAGGCCGATGTATACATGACCTACAAGGCCTATCGGGCATTTTTTCAAAGCCCGTAGCCTTGCTAACCCCAGGGGGCAGTGCCTGGTGGCGATCGCCCCCGGACCCAGTCCCTTGCTTAACGTTTCGTGAACCTGTTACTGTGGCATCCGATGTGGCTCGTCTCTTGAAAACAGCGGCAACGACATGCGTTATCGTCCTGGCAATATGGTGCTGCGTTTTTGGGCAACGCCCGAGTTGCCACGCGGATTCCAGTCCGTCTGTGGCCAATATGCTTTCTGCAAACGATGCCCTGCTGGTCGCGACC
>JAFDGP010000137.1 GCA_019309245.1 Deltaproteobacteria bacterium
CTTCAAGAAATATGTCGGCGGCCCCCTGGGCAGTGGCCGGCAATGGTTTTCCTGGATTCACATGGAAGACCTGTTGCGGGCCTTTTTGTTCGTGCTGGAAAACAACGACATTCGGGGTCCGGTCAATTTCTGTGCCCCGAACCCGGTTCGAAACAAAGAGCTTGCCGAGGCCCTCGGGCTGGTCCTTTCCAGGCCCGCCATGGTCAAGACCCCTGCGCTGGTGTTGCGTTTGATGCTTGGAGAGTTCGGCTCGGTGTTGTTGGAGGGACAGCGGGTGAAGCCGACAAGCCTTCTCGCCCACGGTTTTTCTTTCCGCTTTCCGGATATCCAGCAGGCCCTGGCTTCTCTTGTCAAGCCCTGACAGGCGCTGGTCAGGCTCTCGCCCCTTGAGTATTTTCGAGTTGCAGCCGGACAGACATTATGCTAGCAAGGGCATATAGATCGCCTTTGACATAGTCATTCGGGGGCCTGCGAGCTTGGGCTATGGGCGGGGGGACACGAAACGGACGTGAGGAGGACGACCCCGATGCCGAGATTTGTACAGATAGCGATTGTATGCCTGTTGGTGGTAGGGTCAACAGTGGCCCCGGCCAAGGGACAGCCCGTTATAATGGCGACCACCACCAGTACGGACAACACCGGCCTCTTGGATGTTTTGGCCCCAGCGTTTAAAAAGGACACAGGCATTGAACTCAGGTGGGTGGCCGTAGGGACGGGGAAGGCCTTAAAGATGGGGGAAAATTGTGATGTCGATGTGTTGTTTGTTCATGCGCCGGATGCAGAGACCGCCTTTTTGGTCAAGGGCTTCGGGCTGGATCGAAGGCCGGTCATGACCAATGATTTTGTGATCATCGGCCCGGCCGCCGATCCTGCCGGGGCGAAAGGTCGGCTTGCCGGCCGGGCCCTTAAAGCGATTGCACAGGCCGGGGCCGTGTTTGTCAGCCGGGGAGATCTCTCCGGAACTCACCAAAAAGAACTCTCGCTGTGGCGCATGGCCGATATGGCGGTACCGGACAAAGCGCCATGGTATGTTCAGACCGGGCAGGGGATGATCAAGACCATCCTGGTGGCCGAAGAGCGGGGCGGATATGCCTTGACCGATCGCGGTACATATATCAAATATGCGGCCGCGCGCCGTGCCGGCTCTCACGTTTTAAAGGTGCTGGTCGAAGGCGATCCAAACATGCTCAACCATTACAGTGTGATTGCGGTGAACCCGAGGCGGTGCCCATCGGTCAATCATCAAGCGGCCGTCCGGTTTGCGGACTGGGTGACATCGGCTGCGGTGCAGGAACTCATCGGGTCTTTTAAACTGCTGGGTAAACCGCTTTTTGTCCCGGCCGCCCGGTAGCCGCCTGCGTGGTTTGAGAGCTTTGCATAACTCGTTTGCCTTGCCTCCAGGACAACATTTTGGGCGGGTGTGCAAAGGTCTCGGTTTAAGACGACGGGGGGACGATGGACTATATTCTTGAGGCCGTGATGCAGGCCTTCAGGCTGCTGAGTTCCGGTGATGCGGAGACCTTTTCGGCGGTTTGGGCCACGATCTGTGTGTCCACGATGTCCGTTGTCTTGACATTGCTCGTCGGGGTTCCCCTGGGGTTTTTCCTGGGCTATGCGGACTTTCCGGGAAAAAGGCCGGTGCGGACTCTCGTCGATACCCTTCTTTCTATTCCGACCGTACTGATCGGTCTGCTCGTCTATGCATTGTTGACACGCAGGGGCCCCCTGGGCGGCCTGGGGCTTTTGTTCACGCTGCCCGGCATCGCCATCGGCCAAACTATTTTGGGGTTGCCTATCGTGGTCGCGATGACGGCCACCGGGGTGGAGGCCCTGGACAAGCGGCTCAATCCCACCTTGTTGACCTTGGGGGCGGGGCCCCGGCAAATCCTGATGACCACGCTGTGGGAAACGCGTTTCAGCCTGGGCCTTGCGGCCATGGCGGCCTATGGTCGCATCGTCTCTGAGGTAGGCATTTCCATGATGGTCGGAGGAAATATCAAGTGGCACACCCGAACCATTACCACCGCCATCGCCCTTGAGACCGGCAAGGGAGAATTCGCCCTGGGTATCGCGCTTGGGCTGATTCTCATGTTGTTAGCCTTTGCCGTGAACCTGGCTACCGTCGGCCTTCGGAAAAGGGTGAAACGATGACGGTCCAAAAAGCGCTGAGAGCGGACCTTTTCCGACTTGAACAGGTACGGCAATGCTATGGCGGCAGAACCGTTCTGGAGGTTGACTCGCTCACCATTTGCCGGCATGCCATCATCGGGCTGGCGGGTCCCAATGGTGGGGGCAAGAGCACGCTGCTGCGTGTCCTCGCGTTCATCGAGGACCCAGCAACCGGGATTGTCATCTTTGAGGGAAGACCCTGTAGCACCAGGCATGGTGACGTGCGCAAGAAGGTGACCCTGCTGGCACAGGAGCCTTATTTGTTGGATCGGTCGGTGCATGCGAATGTGGCCTACGGCCTGAGTGTGCGCGGGGACACAAATGTCGGGGAAAAGGTCCGGGGTGCCCTGGATATGGTGGGACTTTGTCCGGCCCGGTTTGCAAAACGTGCCTGCCACGAGCTTTCTGGTGGAGAGGCCCAACGGGTCGCCCTGGCGGCCAGGCTTGTATTGCGACCCCGCGTGCTCCTGCTCGACGAGCCCACCGCCAGTCTGGATGCCGAAAGCGCTCAGCGGATCAAGGCCGCGTCCATGGCGGCCCGGAGAGACTGGGGTGCAACCCTTGTTATTGCCAGCCATGATATGGCCTGGCTAAAATCCGTGTGTGATCAGATCCTGTACATGCAAGGCGGTCGCATCCACCCGGATCCACCGGTTGCCGAGTTTGCCAAATCCGCAAAACTCGGCAACCGGTGGATCCAGGGTTTCCACACCGATTTCGCTGTGCTATAAAAATCCCATGGGGGCAATCGGTTCAAATCATCATTGCCTTGGTTCCAAAGACACCTTGGTCAAGGTACTGGCGGCCGTATTTCTGAACCCTGAGGACCGGACCCACGAGGGAAGAAAGGTCTTCATCCAGCAATTTCTGGGATGCGGGTGCCCTGATGCGGTTGTGGAGAAAGCGGGTGTCGCCTTTTTTGTAAGGCCGCTTGGCGCGTTGCTGGACCGCCGGATTGCGCGGCAGAGAGCTGGTGGGTCTGTGACGCCCCTGGAAAAGAGGATCAACGGACTGCTTAGCCTGCCGGAAGGACTTATGTGGCCGCGGCGTGCCTCGGGAGCGATGCTTTTGCCCGGGCAATGGCGCAGGCCGATGCTCAAGCAGGTCACAAAAGACACCCGGCAGCTGGAACGGTTGTCCTTTTTGCGTACCCTATGCCGGGCTTCTATTGACGCGGTGATCGAGGTCCCGGATCGGGCCTTTTTCTTCCTGGTTGTCTCCGAGGGCACGCGGTTAAAACCATCCAGGCTTCGCGTCCAATTCGAGTGCGGTCAACTGTTGTATAAGATTTTGGGCTACAACCGCTGCCGCCTTTTTACCGTCACCGACGATGACGGGCCAAAGATCATTCCGCAGATAGACACGCCCTTGTCGTGGGCGGGCCTGCGCCATGCGTTTTTTGAAGCGCGCAATCGTTACGCTTTTGCATTCCGTGTGCTGGATCTCTTGAGCCCGATTGACTGATTCCACTCGAAATCGAATTTGCATGGCTTTCTCATTGCTGTCTGGATGGTTCTTTTGCTTCACAATATGATCGTTCAGATGTTTGCGGTGGAACGGTTGCCTTTTATCTCTTGAACGGTGTCCACCAATTATTTCCGGGTGTTGGATGGACACCGGCCGGGGGTGTTTTATGGAAAAACATCATAAGTTTTCAATCTGGTATGTGCTTTTTGCTGTCTGGATGGTTCTTTTGCTTCACAATATGATCGTTCAGATGTTTGCGGTGGAACGGTTGCCTTACAGCGCCTTTATCAAGGCGCTTCAAGAAGGCCGGGTCGTCGAGGTGGCGATTACACAGGATCGGATCCAGGGCAAACTGAAAGGAACCGTCGACGGACAGCAGGTGGAAAAGGTTTTTACAACCGTCCGTGTAGATCCACAACTGTCTGAGATGTTGGAAAAGTATAACGTCACCTTCAAGGGCGTGATCGAAAGTAATTTTTTGCAGAATCTGGCCTCATGGGTCCTCCCCGTTATCCTGTTTTTCGGGGTCTGGTATTTCATGATGCGTCGTTTTGCGGCCCAGCAAGGCAGTTTTTTGACCTTGGGAAAGAAAAAGGCCAAGGTCTACATGGAAGACGAGGTCGGAGTGACCTTCGAGGATGCCGCGGGCGTGGACGAGGCCAAAGAAGAGCTGCAGGAGGTGGTGGCGTTTCTTAAGGTGCCGGAAAAGTACACCAGGCTCGGTGGAAAGCTTCCGAAAGGGATTCTGCTGGTGGGGCCACCCGGCACCGGAAAGACCTTGCTGGCCAGGGCTGTGGCCGGAGAAAGCCACGTGCCATTTTTCAGCATGAGCGGATCAGAGTTTGTGGAACTCTTTGTCGGGATGGGCGCTGCACGGGTTCGAGACCTTTTCGCCCAGGCCAAGGAAAAGGCCCCCTGCATCATCTTCGTGGATGAACTGGATGCCCTGGGCAAGGCCAGGGGGGCCGGCATTACGGGCGGCCATGACGAAAGAGAGCAGACCCTGAACCAGTTGCTGGTTGAAATGGACGGGTTTGACGCCACGATCGGGGTCATTTTGATGGCGGCGACAAACCGACCGGAAATCCTGGATCCGGCGCTGCTGCGGCCGGGTAGATTTGACCGGCATATCCTGGTGGATCGGCCGGATAAAAAAGGCCGGACCGATATCCTGAAGGTGCATGCGAAAGAAGTCAAGTTGGGTCCGGATGTGGACCTGGACATCGTGGCAGGCATGACTCCGGGATTTGCAGGGGCGGACCTGGCCAACCTGGTCAACGAGGCGGCCCTGCTGGCGGTTCGTCACGACAAGGACCAGGTGGACATGGCGGAATTTCAGGATGCCGTTGAGCGGATTGTGGCCGGTCTTGAAAAAAAGAACCGACTCATTAACGAAAACGAACGGCAGATTGTGGCCCATCATGAGGTGGGCCATGCCTTGGTCGCCCTGATCCTGCCGGGAACCGATCCCGTGCGCAAAATCTCGATCATCCCGCGGGGACTCTCCGCGCTGGGTTATACACTTCAGGTCCCGACAGAGGACCGGTTCTTGATGAGCAAAACCGAATTGCTCAATAAGATTGCCGTGGCATTAGGAGGCCGGGCGGCTGAAGAGATTGTTTTTGACGATATTTCCACCGGAGCGCATAACGACCTGGCCAGAGCCACAGACATTGCGCGCAGCATGGTCAAGGAATACGGGATGAGCGAAAAGCTGGGTCACATCTATTTTGAAAAAGAACGCCAAAATCAGCCGTACGGTGACTTGACCATGTCGGCCAAAAGAGAATACAGCGAGGAGACCGCCCGGATCATCGATCATGAGATCAAGGCAATCCTGGACTCTCAGTACCGGGTTGCCAAAGATATCCTGACAAGCCACAGGGGCGTCTTGGAGCAAGGGGCGGCACTGGTTCTCAAGGAAGAAAACATTGAAGGAAAGCGGCTGAAAGCCATTTTGGATGCAGGCTAAATTGGTGGGGCCCACCGTTTCTTGTGTCCATCATAACACCAGCTGTTCGGAAGGGCGGCTCTGAGGCAGAACTTTGGATTCCTGGCCCAGTTGAGAAGCCGTGCATGGGCTTCATTGATTCGCACAAAGGTGTCGGTCTTGTCTCCCCTGTCCGGATGATAACGCTTGGCCTTTCTTCTGTAGGCGGACTTGAGGTGCTGCATGCCCTTTTCTGAAAGAATCTGGGCCTTGGTCAGTTTAAGCAGTTTCAGGGCGTTTTTTTCGTTGAGATTCAACTTCGGCGTGCGCTTGGGCACGGGCGTGACGGCACTTGGGGGGATGTCATGCCTGCAGGCCCGATCCAGTAGCCGCTGAGAAGCCCACCAGCCGGACCTGGTTTCCTGTGCCAGGCTGTACCAGTCCCGGCCCGCCTGCTGAACCAGTTCCAGCAAATCATCGGCCACCCGTCGACCCTTGTTTCGTTTCCAAACAAACCGGGAGATGGTCTTCGAGCCTCTGGGCAGGACGTCCAGAATCAATCGGTCGTGCGTGTAAGAAAACGCTGCGTAACGCGCACGGAGCGCCTGCACCAGGCCCGAACAGATAAACAAGGCGAAATCAAGCCGTTTCTTGCATCTGTCGCTGCAGTATCTGCGCTTTTTTTTCGGGATGGGCCGTTGCCCGCAAGCAATGCACAGGCCCTTTTTGGGGGAGAGCGGGGCGGGTGTTGCGGCCTTGCCCGATGCGTGGCAACCCTGCTTAACCGAAGAGGCTGAGACCGCATGCGGATCCCTTGCTTTCATAAACGTGCAAGAACCCCCTTGCTGTTTACCCTCTTAAGAAACTCAATTCAAATTGCGGTTCATGCATTAAGAACAATACGCGTGTTTTGGGACAAAAAACTTTAAAAGATAATTACGAAAGCACGAAATAAAAGAAATTGAGGTTTTCGTGTTTTCGTAATAATTTTTTTTCGGTTCCGGTTCGTCCGGGTTGGGAATTAAGGCCTCTTATTTCAGAGTTTCTTTCATAAATGCGTCCGGGGCGACGCCTCGGTATCAGGTGCTCATGTTGCAACATTGGACTGGCGGCATGGGGCACCAAGTTCAGATCCGAGGGTCCAGTTTGCCCGGGCCTCCACAATCCGGC
>JAFDGP010000138.1 GCA_019309245.1 Deltaproteobacteria bacterium
AACCTTTTTTTTGGTCCGTGTGGCTGAAACGACAACCTTGTCGAGTTTGTAAACCTTTTCTCCCGCCTCCTCAGCCCAGGTTGCCTGCCCTGGGACAAGGCCTGAAATCCCCATGATCAAAATAACAACCAGGGTGAACATCTTGGCTTCGTATCTCCTTATAAGGCTCAGAGGACCGTGTTTGTCTGACAGTAACATCTTTGCCTCCTCCTTTCTCAATATTGATAAACGTTGACAGTGCGCCCTCCGAACCAAAGAATAAGAAGTGATTGACTGGGAGTTCTTTAACGTACTAAAATAATAAAAAGGTGCTCCCCAGCGGGAGGGCCTTCAACCGGGGGAAGACAGCCGCCAAACCCTGCCCAGGGAAGGCTGTCTTCCCCTTATCATTTTCACATACCTTCTTCCTGCAGCCTGACTTCTTCGCTTTAGCAGCACCACCTCCTTTCTCCATCGAAGCGGTTCAATTCCAAACGTCAGAGGCCCCAATAGCCTCAGTCGATACTTGTGTCCTTCGTTGTAGACATTTTTCGTGCCCCATCAAGGACTCGATCAGTGTCGGTCTTGTATATAAAATACGAGCTCAAGACCTCAGATAAGCACCTCCTGCTTAAGCACATCAACAAGGGTTTCAGCCTTGAGGTCTTCAATCTTAAAGTAAAGGCCGCCCAGACTCGACGCGATGGCATGAGCCAGACCAAATGAGATCAGCCCAGGCTTTTCCACATCAATAACCACGGTGCTGATTCGTCCGTCCTCACCGATGTTTTTGGCCAGCTCCACAGCCTCCGGAAGCGCTTTGCCGCCGGACAGGCTGACATTGCCCTTTCCGTCTGAGATGAGCACCAAAATCGGGTAGGTGTACGGGTCCTTTCTCAGTTGGCTGTCCACAATCTGGTATCCCAGCGCCAAGCCGTGGGCCAAAGGGGTTCTGCCACCGGTGGGCAATTCTTCAAGGAGCTTGTACGTCAACTCCACACTGTTTGTTGGCGGAAGAAGCACATCCGCATCCTTTCCCCGAAAGGCAACCATGGCCACCTTGTCACGCTTTTGATAGGCATCGAGAAGCAAAGACAGAACCGCTCCTTTGGTCTCAATCATCCGTTTCCCCGCCCCCATGGAACCGCTGGCGTCCACGACAAAAACAATGAGATTGCCAATCCGTTTTTCCCGCACCTTTTTCCTTAGGTCGCTCTTTTCAATCGCAACCGCCACTCCCACCTTTTTTCGTCGAGTCTGATAAGGAGCTGCTGCACGCAGTGTTGCATCCAAAGCCAGATCCGTTGAGTTTTCGTCTTGTCTGCTTCTTACGTACCGTCCAGTCTTCAGCATCGTCCGAGAGCGCGTCCTGCGGCCCGACCCTTTTCTCAATAAGCGGTCTGTCTTCATTGGAAGATTCCTGACTTGAAAAGGGCTCCCCACAGGAAAGACCATCTCGATTCCTGGCCTAATGGAGGACCGATTATCTTGAGAGTCCTTTTCATCGCGGTCGGGTTGTTCTGCCTCGTCTTGTTCGGAAGTTCCTTTCTCTGAAGACGGAGGCGGAGACCCTTGTGGCTCATCCTGTTCAGAGTGGTCTTTTTCCGGTTCATCTTCGTGATCGTGAATATGGTCGTGCTCGTGCTGGTGCTCCGGTGGGGGCGGAGGTGGTGGGGGCTTTCTCATCCGATGCAACAAGACCAGCTCCGCAGCTTCGTGCACGTCCTCTTCTCGGACATCTACCCTCCCACCAAGCGCTGCAATGGCACGGGCCGTCTTCCGCATGGTGATATCAGCTCTATGGCCTGCCACAAAGGCCTCTTGAGAAAGCTGTGAGCAGAGTCGAATCATCTCTTCTGATACGCTGATCTGTAGTATGCGTTTTCGTGCTTCAATGATCGTTTTGGCCAGATCTTCCTGTTGCGGGCCACAGGCCTCCAGGAAACTCCATGGATTTTCGTCAAACTGTTCCCGGCGTTTGAGCACCTGCAAGCGAGGCTCAACTTGCCAAGGCGTGCCCATCTCAACGCAAAGCCCAAAACGATCTAAAAGCTGGGGCCTCAACTCACCCTCCTCTGGATTCATAGTGCCTACCAGGATAAACTCAGACGGATGGGAAAGGGAAATCCCTTCTCGCTCAACAATGTTGACACCCATGGCTGAAGCATCCAGAATGATGTCCACAATATGGTCATGAAGCAAATTAACCTCGTCAATGTAGAGGATGCCTCGATGGGCAGAAGCAAGCAGGCCTGGCTGAAGCGCTTTTGTTCCTTCCTTGACCGCTTGTTCCAAATCAATGGTCCCAGTTACACGATCTTCAGTCGCTCCTAAGGGCAGATCGACAACACGGATCTTTCTTCTTGTAACGAGCAACTTGTGCCCTTTCTGCACCCGTTCTCGGCACAACAGGCAAAGAGGGCCCCGGGGATTGCACCCAAACGGACAGTCGTCTACGACCTCGATCTCTGGGAGAAGACTGGCCAGGGCCCGGACAGCAGTGGATTTGGCCGTTCCTTTATCACCCCGGATTAGAAGACCCCCGATAGAAGGGCACACTGCATTCAACAGAAGCGCCTTCTTCATCTGGTCCTGTCCCACGATAGCCGAAAAGGGGTAGACCGGCCAACGTTCCCACCCCCAGGTCATTACAAGTGTATCGTTGTTTTCAGGACGATTGGCGAAAGCAATTGACATGGTTCTCTCCTTTTGCTGGACCTACCCTGCCACAATACGCTTCAGTTTCTCCGTCTCCACACCAATCTTCTGAAAAGGTTTTTTGCGCATACGGTGAGGCAAGCCCATCTCTGACGCTTCAAGGATATCCTCCCGAACCACTTCTGAACGGCCGTCAAAAGCGGCCAAGGCCTTGGCCGCTTTCATCATCACGATGTCAGCACGGTGCCCGTCTACCTGCATATCGATGGCAATCTCAGCAATCAGCTTCAGGATGTCATCGGAAGCGGTGACCCGGGGCAGGAGTTCTTTGGCTGCGACGATCTGTTTGCTCAATTTCTCTTCTTCAGGACGCCATTGCTCAAAAAAACCTTCTGGATTCTCCTCGAAGGCTGCGCGGCGTTTTACAACCTCTACTCTTTGGTCCAGATCCGAAAGGCCCTCAATCTGAACACAAAGGCCAAAGCGGTCCAAAAGCTGGGGCCTAAGCTCGCCTTCCTCTGGATTCATGGTGCCAACGAGCACAAATTCTGCAGGATGGGTAAAGGAAATCCCTTCCCGTTCGACCGCATTCACACCCATAGCGGCTGCGTCCAAAAGCACATCTACAATATGGTCATCCAGCAGGTTAACCTCATCCACGTAAAGGATCCCCCGGTGGGCTTCGGCGAGAATTCCAGGTTCAAAGTGCTTTTCGCCTTCCTTGATTGCCTTTTCCAGGTCAAGCGTCCCCAAAACCCGGTCTTCTGTGGAACCTACCGGCAGGTCGACGACTCGGATTTTCCTGCACGTGGTAGTTAGCTCTCCACCTTGGGCCACAATCTTGGAGCACATGGGGCACAGTTGCATGGTTCGATAGGCATCGCAGCCGCAGGGGCAGTCCGCAACCACCTCAATTTCCGGGAGCAAATTCGCCATAGCCCGGACCGCTGTGGACTTGGCCGTACCCTTTTCGCCCCGGACAAGCACCCCACCTAACTTCGGATTGATGATGTTTAGCAAAAGGGCCTTTTTCATTTTGTCTTGGCCTACAATCGCCGAAAAAGGAAAGGTTGTTTGTTCAGCTTTCATGTTCGATCCTCATCTCAATTATTGTGCTATCATGGAACTCCACTTTCTCAGATCTTCAACAAAGGGCACTCTGGACCCACCAGCCTTAAAAACAGGAAAAAGAAATGTCGCTCAGATGAAGAATTCCTTTCAGGTCTCCTGCGATGGCGGACCTTGTGCCTTCCCATGCGCCGGAAACAAAAAAGCCACGAACACTCCACCTTCAGGTGAATAGCCTTCGTGGCTCCATTCTTTATGTACCAAACAGCTTTCTGGCTACTCCACAAAAAAAGCCAGGGGCATTTTCGGATTTCGATCCGATCAGCCTTCCTGGCCTTTGGTTTTTGTTGGTTTTTCCGATCTTACAACCGCAACTTCATGCTGCGTTTTTTTATATTACACAAATTGACTGCACATGTCAAGCCCGAATGATGCCTCCAACCGCTTTTTGACACTTTTTCTTCCGTCAAGGCTTCAAAGTGCAGCAAGCCCTTTCACGTCTGTCATCAAAGCGTGTTGCTTTCATTGTAAATCATTGATGGGCCGCGTACGATTCCATAATCTGCTTCCCTGAACATCTGGACGCAGTCGTTTACATTCAATCCCCTACCCTTGGATGTATCCTGCTCCGTGTCACGCGGGTTGGTGCCCACTTCCGCCCAAAAGAGATTTGCCCCGGCTGTTGCCCCCAACACATTAGGTTCATGGGTGCAATTCCCGATGAGATTCCTCCCCATAGCAAGCCTAACAACCGCAACGATAAAGGCCATTCGATATTCGCTGATCATGCCGTAACGTTCCATTTCAGATCCCGGAATACTTATTCTCCGCGTGGCCCCGCTGTAACATGGCTTCATGGATCGGCCTATGACGATCTTTTCCGCAATTTCTTCGAGTGTGTGTTCCGGTCCTATGGGCTCTACACACGTCCCAACCAGTAGTCCGGCCTCTTGAGCAGCTCTTACAGTGGCCAATCGTGTCTCCGGATTGATGCTCGTATCAACCCCCTCGCCCATCCTGACGGCATGATATATCCCGCGATACCCAACCGCTTTCAATCGCTCAGCCTCTTGTTGCCCGAAGTCGCCGATATTGGCGATCATCACCGTATCCGGCTTCAATCTTTCCCGGACTCCCCGGGATATTTCCAAAAACCGGCCGAAGGAATAATGCCCGGTCGTCATAAAAAAGATGGCATTGGCCCCCTGGCTCTCCGCCGCAAGGGCAAGCTCAATGACGGACTCCGGGCTCAGTTCGCTACTTTCTTTAAAAATGTTGTTTTTCGCTGCAAATGCACAAAAGGTACAATTCCTTGGACACGGCGACAAGTTGACTCCGATCTGAGCATGAATCTCCGCCAGATTATCCGATGCCTTCCGGTTGAGAGCGTCCGAAGCACCCATAATAAACCCGGCCTCAGGCGAGTGGGCCTTAGCGCCTAGAAGACAGATAATCTCATCTTCTGTTAAAAAGTGACCATCACACACCCTGTTAATAAGATCCACGACTTTTGAATCCACCATCATGCCCTCTTCTCTGTAGCCCAGATTGGCCCTTCTTCCCGTACTCTTTATCTTCAACGCATGGGCCATTTCTCTTTATCAGACTTTTCGCTTGCTGTAACAGGGCCGCGAATATCATGGTAAACTAATTAGGTCAACTCGAATACAATGGTAATTTCCAACGGAATCTCACCCGAAAAAAGATGCCTGGGCGGTTTTGGAAAAGGTGCCGCGTCTTTTACGGCCCTGAGCGCTGCTTTATCCAGCATTCTGTACCCGGAGGTTTTCACAACCTGAACGGTTTGGGCATGGCCTTCAGGAGTGATGACAAACCGTATGGTTACGCAGCCTTCGATTTGCCGGGCCCTGGCAGAACCAGGATATCTCTTGTGCCTTTCAATCTTGAGCCTCACCATCTCCAAATAGCTGTGTGAAATCACGTCATCCCCGAAAGACTCCTCTGATACGGTCCCTGAACTCCAACCGGCGATGTTTAGACCGGGCATCGCAGGGACCTCGGGCGCACTGATATCCTTCATCACGCCGCCAGGCAGGTCTTTCTCAACACGCTGGACTTTTATGGGTTCAAACTGAGGCAAGAAGTACTGTGTAACCTTTAGCCTTTTTACATCCCGCAGCTGAGGCTCCTTGGATCTGTAGCGGGGTCGAGGGATGTCCCTCATACGCGGCCTTGAGACTCCCTGCACGGTTAGCTCGATGTAACTTAACGCATTTGAACGATAAATCCCGGAAACATGCATAAAAATGACAAAGTGTATAGCAAAAGAAACGGCGATTAAACCGCGCAGGAGCCAGTTCGGCCTGCTTCTAGACACGAATCCCAAAAACGATTCAACTCCTCTCAACAAGGTTTGTGTCATTCGTATTTAAAGTTGCTTCTCTGTAGCTAAACAAAGCCTACCTGCCCCCGCCGCCTTGGCGACATCCATAACCTGTACAGCCTTGTTCAGGATCACGGCCCGGTCAGCCTTCACCACAACGAGCTTGTTTTCCCGGGAACCAATCTTTTCCTTGAGGCGCTTAAAAAGCTCGGCGAGCGACACCTCCTCGGTTCCCAGAAAGGCACGGCCTTGACGGTCTACACATACCGTGATCACTTCTTCGGCCTGAGGAGCCGACGCCTTTGCCTGGGGCAGTTTGACCTTGATTCCCTCATCCACCATAAAGTTCGTTGTAAGCAGAAAATAGATCAAAAGGAGAAAGACAATATCGATCAGTGACGTCAGTGGTGCTCGAACCTCATACTGCTGTTTCCGTCTGCTATGAACTAACATGAAACTCTCCTCAGAAATGGTTTATCCGCGTAGGCAAACACCATGACGCCATTAGTGCCGATGAGCATGGCTATGGGTATGTGTATGGGCCTGACCTGTATGCCCGTGTATGCGATAGCCAATGGCCTTGACGAAGACCACCGCTCCATCTCGAAGCTGGGATTCGTATTTGTCTACACGAGACATAAGGTAGCTGTGGGCAACCATGACCGGAGTCGTCAACATGGCCTCCCATATCCCTCCTGCCAGTACGGCTGCGTTCACCTTTCCACCCATCTCCTGAATCACCATAAATGCCTTGATCATACCCAGCACCGTCCCAAGTAGACCCAGTAACGGCGCAATGTTGCCGATGGTGGCCAGGGCCTGGAGGTATCTGGAAAGTCCCCTAACTTCTTCCTCTGTGGAATGAAGGATGACGGTCTCCAGAGTTTCCCGGTCCTGGTCCTTGACCTCCATGGCATGGGCGAGAATGCGTCCCATGGGCGTATCGTTTGAATGGGCTAACTGATAGGCCTTGTGATCTTCACCATGCTTAAGGTGGCCCGCAACGGTCTCCACCAATCCATAGCCCCGTATCTTGACCCGACTTAAACGAATCAATCGTTCAAGAAAAATCGCCAAGCCCAGTATGGAACAAATGAGAATAGGGCCCACCAAAACGCCACCCTTTTGCAGAAATTGAATCACGGTTACCTCCATATGGTTGTTGATAACGCCCGAATATTCCGGGCCACTGCACAACTATTGGCCCTTTTCCGCGCTCTCACTTTCGGCCAAATCACCCTCCTTAATGTCGGGTTGACCGTCAAAGTCCAGATCCCTGGAACGCTTCACCAGGGCCTCTGCTTCATCATATTCCTCCCACAAATCAGGGTGGCCGTCTGCGTTCGTATCTTCCTCTACGGCCGCAAGACGGCCTTTGTAGTAAAAATACCAGGTGTCGACCTTGCCGTTTCCGTCATTATCCTTCTCTGCCCGGATCGCCTCTTCGGCATCATTGTAAAACCAGGTAATCGTAAACCGCCCAGCCCCCTCGTCGTCCTCCTCACTCTTGACCAGCATTCCTTCTGCGTTGTAATGCTCCCTTAAGTCTACCTTTCCATTCCCGTCTTCATCAATTTCCTTGAGTCTCAAGATATCTTCTTGATAGCAATAGCGACCTTCCGGGATTCCATCTCCGTCGGCATCCAGCTCCATCACCATCGACCATGGGGCTTTGTTAAACCATTGGGTAATCTCAAAACGACCGTCACCGTCTTTGTCTCGAACCAGCTTCTGCTTTTTCCCATCCTTATAGAAGACTTTTAAAGTAACTTTCCCGTTTTCTTCATCGTCTCTTTCTATTCTTGCAAGCACTCCATTACGATAGTATTCCCAGGTATCAGTTTTCCCGTTGAAGTTCGTATCGCTTTCCACCCTTTCCTTTTCTTCTCTGGCATTAAAATAGATCTTTACATCCACCTTGCCATCAAAGTTGGTATCCTTCTCCTGATAGGAGGG
>JAFDGP010000139.1 GCA_019309245.1 Deltaproteobacteria bacterium
TCCGGCCGAGGTTGGCGGGGTGCCGTGCCGGCTCAATAGCCTATCGCCTATTCGGAAAGACCACCCGACCGGCTTGACGGTGGTTTCACACAAAGACTTGCCAGCGTGCTTTGATGATTGGTCGGGATTGAGATTTCCCTCCCTTGTGAAGGGCGGGGTTGGGGGAGCGTGAAAGAAAAGGAAACCATGTTGTTCAAAAAAACATTACGATTGCTTGTTGGCACGATCGTCCTGATCACGGTTGCGATGTCCTCGCTCGCTCTCGCGGGCTACGGCGACCACGACGGTCCCTATGACGAGCCAGGGATACATGCCACGGATCCGGAGATCAAGGGCTGGGCTACCGGTGTTGCAGACTCGAGCCGTCCGGACGGGGTCAACTTCGGGGCCCCGGGAAATGTTTTGGGTGCTCCGGGCGGGACCTTTGATACGTATTCGCTGGGCGACGGCGGGCACATTACCGTGATGTTTGACCCCCCCATTGCCAACGGTCCCGGCCCGGATTTCGCGGTATGGGAAAACGGTCATGTTTCGATTCAGCCGGGCACGGAAGGGCTTTTGTTTGCCGAGCTCATGTTTGTGGAGGTCTCTTCAGACGGGGTCCATTTCATCCGATTTCCCAGCGTGAACCTGATTCCGGATGATCAGGTGCCGGGCGGCTTTGGGGTGATTGATCCGACCTATGTCCTTAATGTGGCCGGCAAGCACCCCAATGGAAACGGCGAAGACCAGGGCACCCCCTTTGACCTGGATGATCTGCTGGAGGACCCTAAGGTCCTGTCCGATGAGGTGGACCTGACCCATATTCGATATGTGCGGCTTGTTGACGTGATCGGCGACGGGTCCACCACCGATTCACAGGGTAACCCCATGTGGGATCCCTATCCCACGCCCTTTGGCACGGGCGGGGCGGATCCGGATGCGGTGGGGGTCTTAAACGAGCCGCGGGAAAACAGCCCACCGGAGCCGCCGGAGCTGGTCTTTCCGGAAGACGGCGAGGCCGAGGTCTCGGCATCTCCGACCCTGGTGGCGGGTGCGTTTTTCGATGTGGACACGGACCTGGGCGAATATCATTTGAAGAGCGAATGGCAGGTAGCCACATCGCCGGTCTTTGATTCGGGCATCGCCTTTCAGGTACAAAGCCATACGTCCCTGACATCGATCTTGCTGCCTGCGGCGCTGCTTGACCCGGATACCCATTATTTTTGGCGGGTGCGGTTTTTTGACAGCTATGGCGTATCATCGGCCTGGTCGGAGGTGTTTTCCTTTACCACCGCAGAGCATGTTGATGCAGCCGGTATCCCGGAGGACCAGCAGTTGGATCCGAGCGACCCTGAAGATGTCCGGGTCGATCTCAACCAGGATGACACGCCGGACGTGAATCAGCTCTCAGGCTGTTTCAAGGTGTTCCGTACCGTGGTCGGTCAGGGGTACATGGCCCTTGGGACACCCCCGGATGTGACCATCGAACATGTGGAGGCCAGGGATCCGGCCCTGTTGCCCGACTCGCAGGCCAAGCCGGACACTTTTGTGTTGAGCCTGATCAGTTTCCGGGTGACAGTGTCCCATCCGGGTGACAGTGCCTCGCTGGTTGTGTATTTTTCACAACCCATCCCTGAAAATTATCAATGGTACAAATACGATGCCAGCCAGGGCTGGTATGTTTTTCCCGGCGCGGTTTTTTCTGTTGACAGGGTTTCCGTAAGGGTTAACGTGAAAGACGGCGGCACCGGCGATGCAGACGGTGTGGCCAACGGGGTAATTATCGATCCGGCCGGCGCCGGGGCAACGACCTCAATTTCCGCTGCTTCCACCGCTTCTGCTCGGCAGGTAAGCGCGGGCGGGGTGGGGGGGTGTTTTATCAATGTGTGCTGGGCGTCATTTTCGGCCTTGTGCACACGATGACACGGAACGGGGCCTGACCCGGCCTGGCCTGTTGCGGCGTATGCGGGTTTTAGGTGCAGGGGTCCGGGTGGTCCTGCCGGCTGTTTTTGATATCCTTCGATTTTGCTCTTTAAAGAGGAACTCAAGAGGGCATTGAATCACAGCAAAGAACACCAAGGAGGGTATGATTTACATGGTGTTTTCGTTTTTTGAAAAGGGCGGCGTCGTCATGTATCCTCTTTTGGCGTGTTCTGTGATTTCCCTGACGATTATCCTGGAAAGGGCGTATTTCTGGATCCGCGAAGACAGGCGCATTGATCGCGACCTTGTGGATCAGGTCCTGGAGTTGGCGCGAACGAACCGGCACGAAGAGATTCGAGAAAAGACCCATAGCAGCCCGGATTATGTGGTGAAAATTCTGGTCTGCGGTCTGGTTCACAAGGACTATTCGCTCTCAAAGGCCATGGAGATGGCCGCCCTGGAAGAGATCAAGCGGATGCAAAGGCGCCTGCCCGTACTGGACACCATGATCACCGTAGCCCCTTTGCTGGGCATCCTCGGGACCGTGTTGGGCATCATTGACTCGTTCGACATGCTGGGACGAGCCGGAATCCAGAATCCCCAGGCGGTTACGGCCGGAATCGCGCAGGCCCTGCTGACTACCGCAGCCGGCCTGGTGATCGCGATCTTTACCCTTTTTCCGTACAATTATTTTAATGCCAAGGTGCAAAAGGCGAGGCTGCGGATCGAAAAATACGCCACCTCCCTGGAGCTCGTTAACGGTGGGGAAGGCAGAAGATGAAGCTTAACTTCGAGCAACAAGGGGCCCGGATTGAGCTGATTCCGTTGATCGATATTATCTTCTTGCTTCTGGTCTTTTTTATCTATTCAATGCTGTCCATGGTGGTCTACCGCGGCATTCCGGTGGATCTGCCAAGGGCCAACACGACCGAAGCACAGCAAGGCGCGTTGCTCGTGATTACCATTGACGGTCGGGGGCGGATCTTTGTGGACCAGGAGCCGGTTGAGGCGGACCGCTTGTCCGAACGCCTCAAGGCCGTGGCGGCGGGTCCCAGCAAAAAGGCCGTGGTAATCTCCGGGCACCGCGATGCGCCCTATCGGGCCTTTGTGGAAGTGTTGGACGGGGTTCGGCGGGCCGGCTTTGAGCGCGTGTCCATTGAGGCGGCGCCGAAGGGAAAAGGCCGGTCATCGGGTAACCCCTAGTCCCAACGAACTGAATGGGTGCCCTTTCTTTTGGTTCGTTTTCTTTGGGGGAGCAAAGAAAATGAACAAAGTAATTGACCCATGGCACTACGAATGGGCATATATGCTGAGAATCAGGGCAATGCAACCCCACGCCTGGCCTGGTGTTTTTTTGTGGCGCTCGCCCTGCACGTGATTGTCTTAGCCATCCCGGTGCACAGGCATCTGCGTCCCCCTTCGCACCGGGGAATTTCCGTGTCCATTGTTCAACCACCTGAACCGATCCGGGCAGTCCTGCCGGCTGCATTGGTCAAACGTGTGCCTGAACGCGCAGAGATCGCTCCTGTTCAGACCCACCCCGGCCACAAGCTAAAAGACATCACAAAACCCCCACCCCGTCCCAACCCGATCCCTCAAAAGCCCAAGGCAGAGCCCATCAGAAAGACAGGGTCGAAGGTCCTGGAGCGGGTGGTCAAGCGCGAAGTTGTGGATGACACCTTTACCGCCTCCGAGTTGACCGGGCCTGTTTCAACGCCGAGTCCCGAGACAACCAGTGCCTCGCCGACTGCGGGCCGAAACGAGCCGGCCGCTTATTCCCAGCCCCGGCAAGCGCCGATCGGAAAGGAAGCAGGGGAGGGGGAATCCACGGGTACGGCGACCTATGCCGTGCCCAGGTACCGGGACAATCCTGCTCCCCGGTATCCGGAATTCGCCAAGAGACGCGGCTACGAGGGCAAGACCCTGCTCTCGGTGGAGGTCCTGGAAGACGGCACGGTGGGGAAGATCAAGGTTGCTGAATCATCCGGTTTTGATATTTTGGATCGGGCGGCTTTAAGGTCTGTGCGTAAGTGGCGGTTTTATCCGGGCACCAGGAATGGAACAAAAATTCGTCAATGGGTGATGGTGCCGGTCCGGTTTGAGCTGAACTGAAGTGCAACATTAGCAAAGGCCTTAATTCTAACCCGGACGAGTCGGAGCCAAAAAAAATTTATCACGAAAGCACGAAAGGACGAAGGCCTGAATGTTTTTCTATTTCGTGTTTTGCGCCCTTCGGGCTTGAGAACAGCACGCGACTATTTTTTAAAATTCTTCGTCGCAAAAGATGCAAATTGTTCTCAATGCGTGAACCGCAACCGCAACTTGAATTGAGTTTCTTAAGAGGGTAACGAGCGGGTTCCAGAAAGGTCTTGATGAAAAATGAGTACAGAGTTTGTGGTGGTTCGGGTGGGAGGCGAATCATGGGACTGTGAAACCGTGATCCTGGTGGGGGCTGAGGCCGTGGAACACGACGGCCACATCACCATGTTATCTGCAAATACCGGTCCCAACACCAAGCATGAATTCTACGCCCTGGCCCAGACAGCATTGATCCAGTTTCAAGATGAGGAATTGGAGATTCAGCCGGTAAAAGAGCCCTTAAGGGCCCAATGGGCCGATCAAGCCCATGATATAGCCTCGGGCCTGGCCCTTTGCCGTACACGTAACAGGCGTTTACACGTGATGGCCCATGAAGGTCTGCCCTGGAGGAAGCTCTTGGAGGCGGCCAATCGATTTTGCACCCGCTGGATTCAGCTGGATGTGCGGTAGGAGGGGCGCTGGTTCCGGGCCTTCATCATTTGTTTTAAATGCGAAAAAGAAAATGCGGCTGATGCTGAACGTTGAGCTTGTCGAAAAAGTAAAATTTTCTTTCATTTAGTGGAGAGACTTTTATCTTTGTGTGATATACAGTTGGTAGTAAATCAAAAAGCTACCTACTGGAGAATCACTGATGGCAAGGTACAAGCATTACGACTATGATCAGATGATGTTGGTGCCAGTGTTACTGGAAGATCAGCTCATGCCTGGGACCTTAGAATATGCGATTCATCATGTTGTTGAAGAACGACTCGACTTAAGCTTCTTTGAGGAGCGTTACTGCAACGACGAGACAGGGCGCAAAGCGATAGATCCAAAGGTTCTGATAAAGATTGTTCTTTTCGGGTATTCAAGAGGCTTGATTTCGTCACGAACATTAGAGCGAGCCTGCAAGGAAAATATTACCTTCATGGCTCTTTCCTGTGGACAGCAACCTGATCATAGCACGTTTGCAGCCTTTGTTTCGTCGCTGGATGAACAGGTTGAGGAGTTGTTCACTAAGGTACTGCTGGTTTGCGAAGAAGAGGATTTGCTGGGTGGCACCCATTTCAGTCTGGATGGGCTGAAGCTATCCTCGAATGCCTCAAAGGAGTGGAGTGGTAAATTCGACGATTTGAAGAAGAAGCAGGAAACACTTGAGCGCAAAGTGAAAGAGGCGGTTCGCGAGCACCGTGCGTTAGATAAGAAGGAGCGCTGTAAGAATTCAACAGATCGGGAACGTCGCGAGAAACGCATTAAGCGATTAAAACAGAAAGCGGATCGCATTGAGAAGTTTCTCTCTGAAAATGAACCAAAGATTGGTTCCAGAGGTAAAGAAATACAGAGTAACGTCACAGATAATGAATCAGCTAAGATGGCCACCTCACACGGTGTCGTGCAAGGATATAATGCCAACGCCTTGGTTGATGAAGAACATCAGGTCATAGTACATGCCGAAGCTTTTGGAAAAGGCGATGACGCCTCAAACATGGAACCGATGTTGGCCGGGGCAAAAAATAAGCTGCAAGCAATCGGTAAAAAGGAGCCCCTAAAAGATAAACAAGTAAGTGCCGACACGGGCTACTACAGTGTAACGAATCTTGAATCATGTGAAAGTCACGAAGTTGATGCTTACGTTCCGGACCTGCAGTTTCGGAAACGGGATATTCGTTTTAAAGATGCCGATCGTCATCGTCGATCAGTGGACAAGCGACATGAAAGATATAAGTCCAAGAAACGCTGGTTCAGCGTGGAAGACTTCAGACTGGATGATCGCACGGGAAAGCTAATCTGTCCGGCAGGAGAAGCTTTGTACAGAAACGGAAAGAACTTTGAGACGAAAGATGGCTACAATGCCACATCATATAGGGCGCCAAAGAGGGCATGTACGGGCTGCCATCTGCGCTCCAAGTGCTTGAGGTCGCCGGAAGGTACCGCGAGACAAGTGAGGATATTTCATGGTCGGCGTCCAGGCAGCATTACAGATAAGATGAAGCGGAAGATAGACACCCAGGAAGGTCGAAGAGTCTATAGCAAGCGGCTGGGCATTGTGGAGCCGGTTTTTGGCAATATCCGTTCATGCAAGCGAATGGATCGGTTTACCCTAAGAGGACAGAAGAAGGTAAACATTCAATGGATGCTTTACTGCCTTGTGCACAATATTGAAAAGATCGTCAATTATGGGAAGAGCTATGCGGCGGCAGGAGCGTGATAGAGGGTGCGGGAAGAGTTTTCCTGCATAGGCCTAAGTATGTTCGATCGGTGTGGTTATTACGACAACTGTATGGGTGCAAACAAATATTCCCTGCCAAAATCATAGATTCTCTGAAAGATCGCTTTGATGCTATCAGTATTGGCTTACAAAGCGGTTTTTCGACAGTCTCGTTAGG
>JAFDGP010000002.1 GCA_019309245.1 Deltaproteobacteria bacterium
AAGCCGCGATTTACCGTCCGGCTCCCTCAAAACGCCCAAGTCACCCCCACCCGCCAGGTGCGGCCGGGCGCGGGATAGACATTGTCGTAGTAGTTGTTCGTATAATATTGCTCATCAAACAGGTTGTTCACCGCAAAAAAGGCCTTTGCACCCGCGCGGTTAAGGCGCACGGTTACCTTGGCATCCACCACCTGGTAGCTCGGCATGCGCGCATAGGTGGCCCCGCCGGATGCCGAGCCGGTCTTTCGGTAGTCCTCCAGGGGATTGCCGCCCTGTGGGCGGGATCCGACGAACTGATAAGAAAGGTCGAGCTGCAGCCAGGAGGTTGCAGTCCAGCTTGCCCCGGCCGAGGTCTTGTGTTGGGGCACGGTGGGCACCTCGTAGTCCACGTCCTCAAACCGGGCCTTGGTATAGGTGTGGTTTGCCCAGAGTTTCAGGGTGTCCGTGGGATAAAACCTCAGGGCTGCCTCCAAGCCCTTTCGCGTTGTGGCCCGGTCATAGTTCGTGTTGATGTAGTTGAACGCATCGAACCAGATCTCATCTTGGATCCGGATATGAAACCACGTCAAACCCAGTTCGGCGCGCTGTGACAAAAGCAGCTTGGCCCCCGCATCCCAGTGGTCACCAGTCTGGGGGCGAATATCGTCTGTGGCAAACCCCAGCTCATCCACATTGGGCACCCGAAAGCTGGTGGCATGGTTGGCAAACAGGCTGCCTTTGAGCCTGTCACCGATCTCAAAGAGCCGCACCGCGCCCAGGGTATAGACGTCTTGAGTCCAGGTGGTCTTTTTGCCGGTGGTGGTCAGAATATTTTCGTAATCATGATGGCGCGCACCGGCCTGAAAGACCCAATGATCCCGGAGCGTGAGTTTGTCAAAAACGTAAGTCCCCGCGTGCTGAACATCGTAGGGCTTGGTCGCAAAAGAGGTCTCCTGGTCATAGGCAATGTCCCGACGGTCCCATCCAAGGGTGAGTTCGTTTTGGCAAGCACCGATGTCGTGATTCCATTGGTACCTCAGATTCATCTCCCGGGTCCGGGATTCGATGGACCCGGGTGTGAGAGTCTGAACCCAGGCATTTTCCCTTTCCTTGTACGTAACGCTTGCTGAAAAATTCCCAAGGTCAGCCAGGAACGCCTCCAGCCCGGCGGAATAGCTTTCCTGCCAGGTCTCGCCGTTGCTGTCCGTGGTATCCGTGCTCTGGCGCGGGTCTTGATCAAACTGCTCCAGGGTAAGCGGGCCCGGTAGCCCGTAATGATCCTTGTGCAAGCGGGTTTTTGCCCACAGGCTCAGGTGTTCGCCCAGGTCACAGGCAATGTCCGTGCTGACGTTCTTGTTCCAGAAATATCCTTTTTGACGGTAGCCATCCGTATCGCTGTAGTTACCAATCACCGAAAGGCGAAACGGGCCGAAAGCCCCGCCAACCGACGCAGCCCCTTTGGTGTATTGGTCGCTGCCCCCTTCCAGCGTGGCTGAGGCATGAGGTTTTCCACCGGCAGGCCTGGTAATGATGTTGATCACACCGCCCACCGCGCCGTCGCCATAGAGCACCGCACCTGCGCCGCGCAGGATCTCGATGCGCTCTACCTGGTCCAAAAACAGGGAGGAAAAATCGGGCCCGGCCATGTCCGCAGGATTTTGCCCCACCCCATCGACCAGCACAAGAACATTGCTCACGCTGGTTTCTCCCATGCCCCGGATATCCACCACCGCCTTTTTGTCATTGCCCAAAAGGCTTCGTGCGGTCAGGCCGCCTTCAGCCGAAAGAAGCTCCACAATGGTACGCGCGCTCGAACGCTCAATGTCTGATGCGGTAATCACCGTCACGTTGGCGGGGATCCGCCTGATCTGTTCGGACTGGCGGTCCGCGGTCACCACCACTTCGTCCATCACAAAGGCCGGCGGCGCCTCATCCGGGTCGTCCCCGGCGAAAAGGACGCCGGCTTGCAGACCGAGCATTGCCGCGAACAGCATGAGGCCCTCTAACACAGGCCTGCCTGTGCACAGTCTCCGGAAAACTTTCCGAAACCAGCCCGGCCCATACTTGGCGGTCTTCGGCATCACGGATTCACCCTGAGGTTGCACGCAAAGCCAGCCAAATCTTTGCCGTCCACGTCCCCATCACCGTCCAGGTCGGCTGGCCACGCCGTCTCTGGAACCCCACCGGAGGCCCCATAGGCTTCGGCTACGTATGGCAGGTCCGAGGCCCCCACCTTGCCGTCACCGTCACAGTCCCCCTCGCACACGTCGCCGATGCCGTCACCGTCTGCATCCGCCTGGTCGGCGTTGGCTGTCTGACGGCAATTGTCCAGGGCGTCTGGAATGGTGTCTGCGTCTGTGTCCAGGGTGGCCGCGATTCCGACAAGGGTAGGCGGCGTTACACCCGGGGTGGCTTGATCCATGTCCACAAAAACAACCCCGCCCCCGGTGCCCACGTCTGCTGAGCCGTCAAAGGCCAGGCTCCGTTGCCAGTCATAGTAACCCTTGGTTTCACAGATCGGTGTGGTCGCCCCCGGCCACGTTGGGCCTTCGGCATGGTCGATCCGGACAATTTGCCCGATAAACGACTGGCCGCCGTTTAACGAAAAGTAGGCATTACCCGCTCCGTCACATACCACATCGCCACCGGAAAGGTTGTCGGGGGTTTCAATCATCGCAACCGCCTCGGTCCTTGTCAGCAAGACTTCTGTCAAAACGGCCTCGTGAATCTGTGCTGCCGTCCACATGAGGATGGCATTGGGAACTGACCCAATATGGGCTTCAGCGACCCAGAGATTTCCCTGGTGGTCGAAGGCAAATCCTGAAGGATATCCACCCATTTCGACCACGGGCTGGAGGACCCCGTCACGCTCACAGTAAATACCGGCGGTCTGTTCCGGCCAAGGGGGCGTGGGAAGAAACCCGGAAAAAAACATCCGCCCGCCCTGCCCGGCCGGGGGCGGGCTGGGGTCCGTGCTCCAGCCCACCTCCCAATTTCCGGGCAGGGCAAACCTGGCGGTCATCACCAGCGGTGTGGGCTGATAAACGGCCAGGGACTCATCCCAGGGTACCGAGCATATCCAGTCGGAAACGTTCCAGCGGCCCTTTGTATCGTTGGCTGTATATGAAACGAATATCGTGTCACCGGCAGGATTGCACTTGACACACTGCGGATACATGGTGACGTCATTGCCCGGGTCCTCGTCCATATTCAAAGGATCCGTATACGTGGCAAGGTCCAGGACCCGGTTACCCTGATGATCGTACAAAGAAAGGGTCAGGCCATTGCCCGCAGCTGGGGGATTCGGCCAGTCTTGGGTTGTATTCCAAAGGGTCAGGAAGCACCTTGCTGCGCCGTGGACATGGACAACCTCCAGGCCGCTCGAATACCAGTGGTCAGCGTCCTGGGCACTTAGGATAACATCGTGAACCTCGTAGCCCGGATCAACCACAGCAAGTCTTTCCGAGGCCGCCGAAGCCGGCAGGATAAGGCACACCATGACCACGGGCGCAAAAAACGCACTTGCACGCTTGCTCATCACATGTTCTTTGGGTTGCAGGCAGGCACGGCCGTTGCCTTCTCGACGCCTTCAACCACATCCGTCTTTTGACCGAATGCCCATGACAGACAAAAGACCGGCCCCCAAGAGCCATACTGCGGCCGGGATGGGCACTTGGCTGGTCCCGTTCAGGCCTTCCACATAGTCAACGTCGGTCGTATAGTAACCAAAGACCCCGGCTGCGTCATCGGTGACGGTGCGAATCCGCACATAGGCGATATCCGGAAGCACTACAAAGGTGCCGGCATCGTCTATAGCCCAGTCAAGATCCATGTACTCGGAGTCTCCGAATACGTCGGCGTAACCCAGTTCGTGTTCACTCATGTAGGACATGGAGATTGGGGCCTGCCGCGGATCGTTCGGCAAGGCGTCGTAATTGCTCGGCCTGATAAGAAAAAAGGTCTCGTCCATCCATCCGTCCACGGTTGCCCCTACACCCGATGTCTCGCGGGCCACTTCGACAAAACCGGGCTCGAACCAATTACTGAAGGCATTGCCGTGCACGAACAAGTCCGCCCCGGTGCCGTTGGCAATGGAGGCCGAAAAGCCTACCAACAGGCCAACAGGATAATCCTGGCCGTGGTCCGGATCATCCGACCACGAACCCAGACTGACCACGCCGGAAGGCTTGGTCGCACCGTCTGGGCTGACAGCATTTTCCGGCGTCCAATAACCTGTGCTGGCATGAAGCCCCTGTTCGTAGTAGCATAACACGTCCGCATACAGGCCGGCACCATGAGCCGGCCGTAAAAGAAACGCCATAACCAGGATGCCGGCAAAAAATCCTATAAGTGTGGTATGTATCTTGACCCGGTTATGTCCCCACATCGTTTTTCTCCCTCATCCTGATGCCAAACATTCCCAGCAAACCACTGCCGACCAGCCACACGGCCCCGGGAATGGGCACGGCATTCAAGTTGTCCACGGCCACGTATGCGGGAACAAAGTCCACTTGGCTGCCGTCAAAATCAAACTCCAGGCCGATAACGTCTCCGAGGCTCGAAAGGTCCACCCATGTCCATTGGCTCACAATATACCAGTCATCGGGGTTGGAAGACGTGTAGTCGGCCAAGTAGAATTCAACCGTGTTTGCCGTGCGATTCCCCTGTGAATCAATGCCTGCGATGAGGACCTTCTGCCAGTCGCCCGCGGAAAAGGCATTGACATAACTGTCTCCTTCAAGCATGGAATAATAGGCCCAAGTAGTGGTCGTGATCCATACTCCTGAGATGGTAGTATCATAATCTTCACCCGAGGACGCCCCAAAGCTGATCGATGGCGGGCTTGCTCCTCCCCACGCACCGGCGTCGTAGGCTAAAGCGTAATTGGCCGAGCCGTGAACCCCCCCGCCGGCAATGGCACTGTACTGGTTGGTCCAGCCCCGTGTGACGGTGTCTGTCATGCTGGAGTAGGCCCAACCGTCCCAGGAACCCCAAGCAGGATCATAATAATTCCCAAAAAAGGCGTCTCCACTGACAAATCCTCCCGATCCGTCCGAACCGTTCCAGTAGGCGTCAGCTGGCAGGCTCAAATTGTCAAAGGAACACACGGCAGCACCGGCACCCCCTGAACAAGACAATATCAGCACAAGAAAAATTGCTGAAATTCGAATCATTTTTCACCTCCATCGACTTGTCTGAAAAAGCTACGGTACAATACAATAATGTGGTTGCAAACAAGGCCCAACCGTTTGGCCGATACAACGGCCTCAATACATTCCGTCACCTCCCTTCGTGATCATGGCTGACATTGTCAGAATCCCTCAGTCGGCTGGCCGATATCAATGACACGGGCCGAGCCTGTTTGGAGGTCGGGTACGCGTGGTGGCCTTGAGCCCGTTCCAAAAAAAATCCCCGGACCGAAAAAATTCGATCCGGGGATGTCCCTTTTTTATCCTCTAGATCCGGTGGCCTACCCTTGTCCGCGCAGGTCAGCCTCTTGTCCAGGCAGGTCTTCTGACTCCCCCGCCCTGCCGGCGACCTTCCCATCCCGAGCCACCAGGACAGTGGTACACACTGGCCGACAGGGTTCCCTTTTTCATTCGAAAAAGGGCAGGGTTACAGCGGCGGGCCCGTCCCCGATTCCAACGGGGTTCCCTATTAAGCCTTCAAACGGGCACCTGGATAAGGATGATTCATACATGAACCCCTTTGAAACGTCAAGGGGAAAACCAGGGATTGAGGTTTGACTGAAAAAACGATTCTTCCCTTGATTCGCGGGAGCGCTTTTGGTAAAAGCCTCTCAACGTGTTTTTGGTCAAGTGCTGTTTTTCCGCCGTGTTATCCATGTAAAAAAGCCTTGCTGGGAGGCGATCTTGCTTGCCAGGGTCTTGAGCAGTGCGGTTCTAGGGGTCGACGCCTATGTGGTGGATGTGGAGGTGGACATCCGTCAGGGCCTGCCCAGCTTTCAGACGGTGGGCCTTCCTGAGGTCGCGGTCAAGGAGAGCAAGGACCGGGTTAAGTCCGCGATCAACAATTCCGGGTACCGCTTCCCGGACGACCGGATCACGGTAAATCTGGCGCCGGCGGACATCAAAAAGGAAGGGACCGCTTTTGACCTTCCGATTGCCGTGGGAATTCTGGCGGCCACCGGGATCGTGCCTATTGACCTGTTGAACGACTATATCCTTTTGGGAGAACTTTCCCTGGACGGGCGAATCAAGCCGGTGAAGGGGTCGTTACCCGTGGCGCTGGCCGCGAAAAACGCCGGGTTGTCCGGGGTGATCTTACCGTCACCCAATGCCCGGGAAGCCGCGGTGGTGGACCGGATCATTGTCCTGCCTGCAGAGAGCCTCGGGGAGCTGGTGGACTTCTTCAATCGTCTCACCCCGATTGCGCCCAGGACCGTTGATGTAAAGGCGATTTTTGCCAGAACACCCGCCGGAGGCAAGGACTTTTCCGAAGTCAAGGGCCAGGAGCATGTCAAACGCGCCCTGGAAGTGGCTGCGGCCGGCGGGCACAATGTGATCATGATCGGACCTCCCGGGGCCGGAAAGACCATGCTGGCCAAACGGCTGGCCACCATCTTGCCTCCCATGACGTTTGAAGAGGCGATCGAGTCCACCAAGGTCTACAGCGTGGTGGGTCTGCTCAAGGGCGGACAGGCCCTGATTACCCGGCGCCCGTTTCGTGCGCCTCATCATACGATTTCAGATGCCGGGCTGATCGGCGGCGGGCATATCCCGCGGCCGGGCGAGGTCAGCCTGGCCCACAACGGTGTTCTTTTTCTGGATGAGCTGGCCGAATTCAGGAAAAATGTCCTCGAGGTCCTGCGTCAACCCATGGAAGACGGCTGTGTCACCATTGCCAGGGCCTTGACCAGTATCACGTATCCGGCGCGGTTCATGCTGGTGGCGGCCATGAATCCGTGCCCGTGCGGCTACTTTTCCGACCCCCATCATGAGTGCACGTGTTCGTATACCAGAATCCATCGCTACCGCTCCAAGGTGTCCGGGCCGCTGATGGACCGTATCGACCTCCATGTAGATGTACCGGCCGTTCAGTACAAAGACCTGGCCATCCCTCAGGACGGGGAGTCTTCTGCACAGATTTGCACCAGGGTCACTCTGGCCCGGCAGGTGCAGTCAGAGCGGTTTCACGGAACCGGTATCTTCTGTAACGCCCAGATGAGCAACCGGCACATCAAGGCGTGTTGTCGTATCGGCCGGGAGGCCCACCGGCTCATGGAGCGGGCGATCGACCAACTTGGTCTTTCCGCCCGCGCGTTTAACCGGGTGTTGAAGATCGCCCGAACCATCGCCGACCTCCAGGGGTCCCAGGACATTGCCCTGGAGCATGTTTCCGAAGCCATCCAGTACCGCAGCCTGGATCGAAACACCCTGTTTTCCTAGCCGTTGACGCCGCAAGCAAGACAGTGATAAGAACCATGAATATGGACGCCAACGCATTGAAACAATTGCTGGGTTCTGTTGCCGCCGGCCGGACCAGTGTGGACGATGCGGTCTTGCGGCTCAAGCGCCTGCCCTTTGAAGGTCTCCAGTACGCGCATGTGGACCACCATCGGTCGCTTAGGAAAGGTTTTCCAGAGGTCATTTTCGGACAGGGCAAGTCCGCCGGCCAAATTTTGGGCATTGCCAGGGCCATGGTACAAGCCGGGGACGCGGTCCTGGTGACCCGGCTGTCTGAACGCAAGGCGCGACAAATCAAGGCCGAATTCCCGGACGCCGTTTACCATCGCAGGGCCGGGGTGCTCGTTTATGCCCCGGAACCGATCCGGCAGTACCGTGACGGCCTGATCCTGGTAGTGGCGGCGGGCACCTCAGACATTGCCGTGGCCGAAGAGGCCGCGGTCACGGCCAAGGCCATGGGACACCCGGTCAAGACCCTGTTCGACGTCGGGGTTTCGGGACTCCATCGGCTGTTAGATCACGACAGCTTGCTGGCCGAGGCCTCCGTCATCATTGTTGTGGCCGGCATGGAAGGCGCGCTTCCCAGTGTGGTAGGAGGGCTGGTGGACAAGCCCGTGATTGCGGTTCCGACCAGTGTGGGCTACGGCGCAAGCCTCGGTGGGATCGCCGCGCTATTGGCCATGCTCAACAGCTGTGCGTCCAATGTGACCGTTGTGAACATCGACAACGGGTTCGGTGCCGGCTATGTGGCTGCCTTGATCAACGCCCTGGTCAATCGGAGACGATCCGCTGAGGTACCCCCGGAATAGCCCCTTGCCGGAACGGCTTGCCGGTTTTTTGGGGGGTTATGGCTGCCGGAGTGAGGACTCTGCTTGCAGCAGCCATTCTACCGCACTTTTTAAGTCATCGGCCACGTGATCGGGTTTGGGTCCGTTAAGGTGGCACGCGCATTCGGTGTGCCTGCCGTACCCGGTGCGAACCAGGATCGTTTTTCCGCAGCCCGCCCTCTGAGCGCACTCGATATCTTTGGCGCTGTCTCCGATCATGCATACATGGGCTGGATCAAAAGCATAGTCTTTTTGCGCCTGCAGAATCAAGCCGGCTTTGGGCTTCCGGCAGCCGCATCGGTCCTCGGGCACATGCGGGCAGTAATAAATCGCTTCAATTTTACCACCATACGCGGCGACCGCCTGTGTCATGTTGCGGTGGATCGTTTCAAGGCCGGCGAGAGAGACCAGCTTTCGATTGATCACCGACTGATTGGTGATTACAAGGATCCGGTAACCCGCCCGCGTCAAGCGCGCGAGCGCCTCCAGACTCCCGGAAATGAACTGGAACTCGGACCAATCCTTGACATAGTCTGAGCGGTCTTCGTTGATGACCCCGTCTCTGTCCAGCAGCACAACCTTCATACCGTCCTCGATGCGGCCGACGATTGATATTGTGGGCGAAGTCCTTTTTAAGCGCGTGCACCAATGCCCGTCGACATGGAAACCGACCAGCGCCCATCTACGGATCGGAAAAAACTGACGGGCACCGGAGTTCCGCCTCAGGCAGACCAATTCATAAATGAGCAGTTTTTTCTCTGAGCAAGGCCGCACAAGGGTTTACGCCGAGGCGTACTTGGCGTACGTCGCAGGCGGAAACCCGCGGAGAACGCCGCTCAGAGGAAAAAGGGCCTTTTATGCATGGAAACCGACTAGCGGGCCACCACAATAGCCTCCGGAAACCCGTCGCGCTCAAGACGCCTTTCATACCGCCGCGCCTCGTCCAGGTTTGAAAATCGGGCCAGCCGCACCCTGTAAAACATGCCCTCATGGCTGGGATATTCGACGATATGGACATCTTTATAGACCCTGGCCAGCCGGTCTTTGAGCTTCAGGGCGTTTTCCTTTTGCCTGAACGCTCCGACCTGAATGGTAAACTCCCCCACGTAGTAGTTGACCGGCACATAGGAAGGCTTTGCGGTCTTGCCGGCGCGGCCCTTGGCGGCAACACCGAGAGCCACAATTTCAACCGGGGCTGTACCTGGGCCTACCAGGCCGAGCCTTTTGGCGGCGGCATAGGACAAGTCGATGATCCGACCTCGAACAAAGGGGCCCCGGTCGTTGATGCGTACCACAACGCTTTTCCCGTTTTCCAGATTGCGCACCTTGACATAGGTTCCCATGGGCAACGTCTTGTGGGCGGCGGTCATGGCATGCATGTTGTAAGCCTCTCCACTTGAGGTCTTACGTCCATGAAACGCCTTGCCGTACCAGGAAGCCAGGCCGGTCTGCCGGAAGCCCCTCGCGTATTTCAAGGGCTGGTACCAGGTGCGTCCAATCTTATAGGGAGCCGGATGCCCCGGCCGGATGGGCGGTCTTTTTTCGGGACCGGCACAACCAAAGAAAAAAAACGCGCAAACAAGCCCTGCACAAAGCCGTGCAAGAGCTTTGCACAACCTCCTGTCGGCAGTCAGGTCGTCTTCCCTCAAGGCGATATGATCCAGGCCGAGCCCGCCTGAGGCGGGCCGTGCCAGTTCATCGGCATATCGCCTTTCGGCAAAACGACCTGACTGCCGGGCGGCCGAGCGCACAAAATGTTGCCCTGTAAGCGAGAGCAACGAGTTGTGCAAAGGTCTCCGTGCAAGAGCCCGTCGCGCTGTTGTTCGCGCCTCGGGCGGCCTATTTGCTTTCATCCGGAATATCATCCAACGGGCAAACAAGTCTAAGCCGGTGCTGCGGTGCAACCCGGCCCCTTGTCTTCGGCCGGTTACGCTCGGGAGACGTTTTTTTCGATAAACCGGACAATATCATGCGTGGAGGTCCCCGGCCCGAAGATGCCCTTGATCCCCGCGGCCTTGAGTGCCGGGATGTCTTGTTCGGGAATAATGCCACCGCCAATCACCAAGATGTCGGTCGCACCGGCCTGTTTCAGCAGCTCCATGACCCTTGGGAACAAATAGTCGTGAGCCCCGGACAACACGCTCATGGCGATCACATCCACGTCTTCTTGAAGAGCCGCCTGCACGATCTGTTCGGGGGTTTGCCGCAGTCCGGTGTAGATGACCTCCATGCCCGCATCCCGCAGGGCGTAGCAGATGACCTTGATGCCACGGTCATGGCCGTCGAGCCCGGGTTTGGCCGCAAGAACCCGAATGGTTTTTCCAGGACGTTGTCCGTTGTCGCAGCGGTTGTCGTTCATGTGTACGATTTGTGCCCGTTTGTCCTTCAGGTTTCGTGATTCACCATTTAAAGGGTAGAAACCGCCCTGTACTCCCCGAAGACCGCCCTTAAGGTATCACAGATTTCTCCCAGGGTGGCGTAAGATCGCACTGCGGCCAACATGGCAGGCATCACATTGTCTGTTGTCTGGGCACACGCCTTCAAGTCTTTCAGGGCGGCGGCAACCCGGTTGTTATCCCGCTGTTTCTTCAAGCGCTTAAGCCTGGCCACCTGAGCGTTTCTGACCGCCGGGTCCACGCGCAACAGGTTGGCAGGAGGGGCTTGTTCCTGCTCAAACCGGTTCAGCCCCACCACGATCCGATCTCCGGTTTCGACCGAGCGTTGGTATGCGTACGCGCTTTCCTGGATTTCTTTTTGAATAAACCCTTGTTCCACAGCCGCCACGGCTCCGCCCAGCTCGTCGATCCGGTCCAGGTAGGCCTGGGCGCGGTGTTCGATTTCATCGGTCAGAGACTCCACAAAAAAGGACCCGCCAAGCGGGTCGACCGTGTCGGTCACCCCGGACTCGTGGGCGATAACCTGCTGGGTCCTCAGGGCGATTTGAACCGCTTGTTCGGAGGGCAGCGAAAAGGCCTCATCCATGGAATTCGTGTGCAGAGACTGGGTACCGCCCAATACCGCAGACAGGGCCTGCAGGGTCACCCGCATGACGTTGTTCTGGGGTTGTTGCGCTGTGAGGGTGCAGCCCGCGGTTTGCGTGTGAAATCGCAGCATCATGGACTTGGGTTTTTTGGCGCCAAACCGGTCTTTCATGATGCGGGCCCACAGTCGCCGTGCCGCCCTGAATTTGGCGATTTCTTCGAAAAAGTCCATATGGGCATTGAAGAAAAACGACAAGCGGGGGGCAAACGCATCCACCTCAAGGCCTGCCTTGACCGCAGCATCCACATAGGCGATGCCGTTGGCCAGGGTAAAGGCCAGCTCTTGGACCGCGGTGGAACCAGCTTCGCGAATATGGTAGCCGCTGATGCTGATCGTATTCCAGGACGGGACGTTCTCGGAACAAAACGCAAAGATATCTGTGATGATCCGCATGGACGGTCCGGGCGGAAAGATATAGGTGCCGCGGGCCGCGTATTCTTTTAAGATGTCGTTTTGGATGGTTCCTTTGAGTTTGGCGGCAGGGACCTGCTGTTTGGCGGCGGTTTCAATGTACATGGCCAGTACCACGGCGGCCGGGGCGTTGATGGTCATTGAGGTGCTGACCCGGTCCAGGGGGATCCCATCGAAAAGCGCTTCCATGTCTTCTAGAGAATCAATGGCCACCCCGACTTTTCCCACTTCGCCCGTGGCCAAGGGATGGTCCGAGTCGTATCCGATCTGGGTGGGCAGGTCAAAGGCCACGCTGAGTCCGGTTTGACCCTGACCCAGGAGATATTTGTAGCGTTTGTTGGATTCTTCGGCGCTGGCAAAGCCGGCATACTGCCGCATAGTCCAAAACCGGCCCCGATACATGGTGGGCTGCACCCCCCGGGTGTACGGATACGTCCCGGGGAATCCCAGATCGTCCAGATAGGATGCATCGTACTGATCCAGCGGCGTGTAGACCCGCTCCAAGGGCAGGCCGGAAAGGGTTTCAAAGGCTTGCCGCCGCTCGGGCCGCTTCGAAATGAGGTCCTGGGTCTTGTCGACCCATGCTTTGGAGGCTGTTGCGATCTGTTTTAGTTTGTCCGCATCATACATCGGCCAACACTCCAATGGGTGCCGCAATCCGTCTACAGGGGCAGGTTGTCGTGTTTTTTTCCGGGCATCCGATCCCGCTTGCTTTCCAGAGATTCCAGGGCCCTGATCAGTTTCGGGCGGGTTTGTTCCGGAAGGATGATCTCGTCGATAAAACCCCTTTCAGCCGCCCGATAAGGACTCGCGAAGGTGTTGCGGTATTCTTCGACCATTTCTTTTTCCTTCTGGGCCGGATCCTCAGCGGCCTTGATTTCTTTCTTAAACACCACGTTGACCGCTCCCTCCGGTCCCATCACAGCAATTTCAGCCGAGGGGTACGCATAGTTGAGGTCCCCCCACAGGTGTTTGCTGGACATCACGATATAGGCCCCGCCGTAGGCCTTGCGGGTGATGACCGTAATCTTGGGCACCACGGCCTCGCAATAGGCATAGATCAGCTTGGCCCCGTGCTTGATGATGCCCCCGAATTCCTGAGCGGTTCCGGGCAGAAACCCGGGGACGTCGCAAAACGTGATCAGGGGAATGTTGAAACAATCGCAAAACCGGACAAACCGGGCGCCTTTGATGGAAGCGTTGATGTCCAGGCAACCAGCGAAAAACGACGGCTGGTTGGCGACAATGCCCACGGTCCTGCCGTTGAGGCGAGCGAATCCGATAATGATGTTCGGCGCATGCTTGGCCTGGACTTCGAAAAAGTCCTGGTTGTCCACCACGGAAAGGATGATTTGGCGCATGTCATAGGGATGTTTGGGATTGTCCGGGATCACCTCACGAAGGGCCATGTCAATGCGATCGGGATCGTCGGTGGGCTCCAGTCGGGGCGGTTTTTCCCGATAGTTTTGCGGCAGAAAGCTCAACAGCCGACGGATCATGGATAACACGTCCGGGTCATCTTTTCCCGAAAAATGGGCCACCCCGCTTGTGGCATTGTGGGTCAGGGCGCCACCCAGCCTTTCCGCTGTGACCTCTTCGTGGGTAACCGTCTTGATGACCTGGGGCCCTGTGATAAACATGTAGCTGGTGTTTTCCACCATAAAGATAAAGTCCGTCAGTGCCGGCGAATAGACGGCCCCGCCGGCGCAGGGCCCCATGATGGCCGAGATCTGGGGCACCACGCCGCTGGCCAGCACGTTGCGCATGAAAATGTTGCCATATCCGGCCAGACTGGAGACCCCTTCCTGGATTCGTGCGCCCCCGGAGTCATTGATGCCGATAAAAGGCGCCTCGTTCTTACGGGCCATGTCCATAACCTTACAGATTTTTTCGCTTACCGCCAAACTTAACGAGCCGCCCAGGATGGTAAAATCCTGGGCGTATACGTAGACCAGCCGGCCGTGGATGCGGCCATAGCCGGTGACCACGCCGTCTCCTGGAAACCGCTTCTTGTCCAGCCCGAAGTCCGTGGCCTGATGCAGTTTGAACTTGTCCATTTCTTCAAAGCTGTTGTCATCCAACAGGACCTGGATGCGTTCCCGGGCGGTCCATTTGCCCTTCTTGTGTTGCGTGTCGATCCGGTCCTTGCCACCGCCAAGCTCGGCCTCGGCATTCTTCTGGATTAGGGTTTGATATTTTTCTTCGTGTGGCATAGGTGTGTCATCTCCAGGTGTTTTCGGGTTTATGGGTGGTGTCTCAGCCGAAGGGTTTCCCTCAGCCCTCTTCAATGGTCATGAGAATCTCATCGGTAGCGACACGATCGCCCTTTTTGACGAAGATCTCCGTGATGGTGCCGTTGGACGGCGCTGGAAGTTCGTTTTCCATCTTCATGGCCTCCATCTTGACCACCGGGGTGCCCGCGGTAACCGTATCGCCCACGGAGACCATGATGTCCATGATCAAGCCCGGCATGGGGGCCACGATCCGGCCGCCTGTTGCAACAGAGGCCGTCGGCACAACCGGAGGCTCAGATGGTGTGGCTTGAGGCGGTGGGGTTTGAAAGGTTGTGGGTGCACTCGGCGCCGGAGGCGTCGTAGAGACGGGGCCCTGCTTAACTCCGACTATAAATGACTTGCCATTAACGTCCACTTCTGCCTGGTTGCCGTCGAATTTCTTGATCTCTATCTTATAGTCATTTCCGTTGACCGTGATGTCAAATCGCCTCATTGCCCTCCAAGCTCCTACGCGGATCCCTCAAATGTGCAAAAGGGCTGCCAACGCCGCTGAACCCTTATGCTGCATAAACCCTTTCTAAGAAACTCAATTCAAATGTTGGGACAAAAAACTTTAAAAGATAACCACGTGCTGTTCTCAAGCACGAAGGGCGCAAAACACGAAAGATTGAAAGCACGAAATAAAAGACATTGAGGCTTTCGTGTTTTGGAGCTTGACGCCTTGAGAACAGTACGTTCTTTCGTGATAAATTTTTTTGGCCCCGGCGCGTCCGGGTTAGAATTAAGGCCTTTAATGTCAGAGTTTCTCAAAAAAGTGAATATCCCAAGCCACAGATGTGCCTTCCCTTCATTGGTGATCCTGATTCCGGACATTCGCCTTAAACATATTTGCCTATCACAGGCGTTTCATTTTTCGCAAGAGGAAAGTTCGTCCCGGATCCACCGGTTGTCGAGTCTGCCGAGATACAAGGCGGCGGGCGTGCCGACGTACCTTTGTTCTTCCAGCTCGGGCCTTACCGGCTGGCTACCGGCTGATCCACCCTCTCATGACGGGCCCCGCGGCGACCGGAACCCTGCTCGCAACCCGATGCCGGGCAGGGCGATGCTCAAGACCTCTTCCATGGTGTCCACGAAATGGAATTCCATTGCCTTTCGTACGGAGAGCGGGACATCCACCAGGTCCTTCCGGTTCCAACTGGGTAAAATGATCGCTTTGATCCCGGCCCGGTGGGCTGCAAGCACCTTTTCCTTGATACCGCCTACCGGCAGGACCTGTCCCCTCAGGGTAATTTCTCCGGTCATGGCGAGGTCCTGCTTGGTGGGTTTGCCGGTCAACAGGGAGGCCAGGGCGGTCAGGATGGTAACACCGGCCGACGGCCCATCCTTTGGGATCGCGCCGGCGGGCACATGGATGTGGATCTCGTGGTTTTCATAAAAGTCATCTTCGATTCCGAGTGCTTCCGCATGCGAGCGCACAAAGCTGAGGGCCGCCGTTGCAGACTCTTTCATAACGTCGCCCAGTTGACCGGTGAGCGTGAGGCCTTGTTTTCCTTTCATCTTGGCCGCTTCCACAAAGAGGAGGTCTCCCCCGGTCTGGGTCCAGGCCAGCCCTGCGGCCACCCCCGGAATCGAGATGCGCTCTTTGACCTCCGCCCGAAACCGAATGGGACCCAGGTACTTGTGCACATCACGGGCCGTAACCCGGACAGCCTCCTTTTTCCCCTCGGCAATCAGACTTGCCGTGCCCCGGCATACCGCAGCAATTTCGCGTTCCAGATTTCGAAGACCCGCCTCCCGGGTATAGCCCGAGATGATTCGTCGAAATGCCCCCGTCGTGATCCTGAGCTGATCCGGGCTCAGACCGTGCGCCTCCAGCTGGCGCGGCAGGAGGTGGCGTTGCGCAATCCTCACCTTTTCATCCAGCGTGTAGCCCGGCAGGTCCAACACCTCCATGCGGTCACGCAGGGGAGCGGGAATCGTATCCAGCACATTGGCCGTGGTAATGAACATGACCCTGGACAGATCAAAGGAAACATCCAGGTAATGATCGGAAAATGAGAAGTTTTGCTCTGGATCCAGCACCTCCAACAGCGCTGCAGCGGGGTCCCCACGAAAATCTGCGCCGACCTTGTCGATTTCATCCAGCACGAAAACCGGGTTGTTGCTTTCCGCCCTGCGGATGCCCTGGATAATGCGCCCGGGCAGGGCTCCCACATAGGTACGACGATGTCCGCGGATTTCAGCTTCATCCCGCACGCCCCCCAGCGACAGGCGTACGAATTTCCGGCCCAAAGCACGGGCAATGGATCGGCCCAGCGACGTCTTCCCAGTGCCAGGCGGCCCCACAAAGCACAGGATCGGCCCTTTGGAGTCCGGTTTGAGCTTTCGCACGGCCAGATATTCGAGGATGCGTTTTTTTGCCTTGTCCAAATCATAATGGTCTTCATTCAAGACCTTCCGGGCGTGTCGGATGTCCACGATGTCCTTGGTACTCGTGTTCCAGGGCAAAGAGGTTATCCAGTCCAGGTAGGTGGATGTCACAGTATACTCGGCCGATGACGGATGCATACGCGCCAGGCGTTCCAGCTCGCGTTCGGCCTCCTTTCTGGCCTCTTCGGGCAAGCCCCTTTCCGCGATCTTCGTCCGGTACTCTTCGATTTGGAGCTGGCCCTCGTCCTTTTCACCCAGTTCTTGTTTGATGGCTTTGAGTTGTTGACGCAAATAGAACTCGCGCTGGCTCTTGTCCATGTCCTGTTTGACCTGAGACTGGATCTTTTGGCCCAATTCCAGGACCTGTTTTTCCCGATTGATCAAGCGGGTGACCTCTTTAAGGCGCTCTCTGACGTCTCGTGTTTCCAGGATTGCCTGTTTTTCCTCCTTGCTGATATTCAGACTGGAGGCAATCAGATCGGCCAACATGCCACCGTCATCCAGCGATTTTGACAGGGGGCCCAGCTCCTTGGGAAGATACGGGGAATAAGCGAGAATCTCGTGAAACAGGCCGACAAGGTTGCTCATCATGGCCTCGATCTCCATGTCTTTGGCCCCCTGCTCGGCAACAGGCGCAATCTCGGCACGCAGATACGGCCCGTCGGCCACGTAGCGCTTGATCCGGAATCGCGCAATGCCCTGCACCAAAAGCTGCGTGGCCTTTTCCTCTGTCTGGGCCATCTTGAGAATCTGGGCCACCGTTCCCACACTGAACAGGTCTTCCGGCCTGGCGGGCGCCATGAGATCTTTCTTTTTGGACACAACCACCCCGATAAGACGGTCCTTGGCCATGGCGTCGTCAACGAGCTGCTGAGACTCCTTACCCCGTACGACCATGGGAAGAACCATTTTCGGAAAAAGTGCAACATCGATGACGGGAAGCACAGGAAGGACGTCAGGGATCTTTACAGCATCATCTTCGCCTTGGGATGGATCCCCTTGTTGTTGGTGTGTCATGGGCGTCTCCGGAAATTTGCGGGTTACTTGTTTTCCACAGGAATCTGGCGCCTCCTGGGCGGCACCCGCTTGGCCATCGTGATCGTGAGCACCCCGTTGGCGTAGGAGGCTTGAACCTCTTCGGGATTAATGGCCCGCGGCAAGCGCAGCACCCTTTCAAACCGTCCATAATCAATTTCAGCCAGGTGGTATTTCATGCCCGGCGTGTGTGCCGGTTGCTTTCTGATGCCCTTGATCTTGATGGCCTGCCGGTCCACCTCCACCTCCAGGTCCTCTTTGGCCACACCCGCAACATTGACCAGCACGGTCATGGCGTCCGGGACCTCGACCATATCCACCTGTGGACGCCAACTTTGCTCGGAGAGCACAAGAACGGGGGTCATTTGTTGAAACATGTCGTCAATGGTCTTCTGCAACCGAGTGTGCATGTGTTGCAGGTCTTTGCCGAATCGGACCTTAATGTATTTCATGGTGCGCTCCGTTTTCAAAGGTCTCGAAATATCACCAGTATTGTGGCACCCTCAGCCCTTGCAACGTTAAGGTTAAATTAAAGCGCGCCGATCGATTTGTAAAGAGACAAGGAGCACGGTGGGCTGAATCACGAAAGACACTTGCGGGGAAAGGAAATTCTATGGGATGGACACCAGCTATACGAACTGGCCGACAAAACTTTCAACCTGGGCCCTCAAATCATAGATATCTCCCATGAAAGCCAGAAACGCTTCTTCACTGAGGTTCAGGTTAACCCTGACAGCATCGGCGATGGCTTGCCGGGTCTCATTGCTCAGGTCATCCGCGGACAACAGCGCCACCAGGGTGCTCAGGCAAATGATGCGTTCAAGGGCCCGGCCCGAAGTGTCGTCGTTTAAGGATACCATATCCTGGAGGGTATGGCACGCGCAGGCCTTTTTGACCGGAGCGGGCAGGCGCCAGTGATCGCACAGAAGGCTTCCCAGAAAAGCGCTTGTGGGTAGCGAAAAATGGACCTCGGCTTCACTGAAGGTGCAACCGTGTCCTTTGGCGTGGTCGTTCAGAGCCTTAAAGTGTTTGGGATAAAATTTGAGGTACACGAGCTTTCCAATGTCATGGAGCATGGCGGCGGGCCACAGATCCTCGTAGGAAAGTACGGGTTCGAATTTTTTGGCCAGGTGTTTGGCGCACGTGGCGGCAAAGAACGAGTGGAACCAGAAGTCGTCTACGATCTTTTTCTCGCTTACAGCCAGGTTGTTCACAACAGCCAGCGAGAGCACAATGCGATAAACCTCGTTAAGGCCGAGATAGGCAACAGCCATTCGCACTTTGGTAATTTCCGTAGGCAACCCGTAATAAGCCGAGTTGACCACCTTGAGAACCTGCGCGAGGATGGCTGGATCCTCGCCCACCAGGTCCGCAACCTTGTTCATGTTTGCATTCGTATCGTGGATCATCTGTTGGATCTGGGTCACGACCTCGGGAAGGGCCGGCAGCGTGCAGTGCTTTCGCAAAAAGGTCTTTGGATCGATTTCAATCGGCGCAAGCAAGGGTCTTCACTCCTTTGGGCATGTTACTGTTATATTCGACATGACATGCGGGCGACTTTAATATCAAATCTGAAATTGGCCGGACCCCTATCTTCGCCGTGCAGAGAATCGATAAATACCGGCTAGGCGTAGGGCTCCACCGGATAGGTCCAGGCCGCAAGCCCCCCGGTGAGGCTCACCTTCATTGCATCGCCGTATCTAGGCCGCAGCCGAAGCCCCGGCCGCGCCGCCGCCGATGATCACAAGGGTTGGTTCTTGCATACATATTCCTTTCCGTTTTTTGCCTCTTTGTCGTCCATGGCTCCGTCGGCGGCCCTTGGCCAGTATGCAAAGCGGACCGGCGCGGCAGGGATCATGGGTTTTCCGCCAGCTTCTTTAAGGCGGCTTCAAAGGCGTTGAAGGCCTTTTCGCTGAACAGCACAAAGCGAACCCGTTCGATTTGCGGGTGGGCTCGAACAAAATCCATCACCGTGCTTAAGGCCACTACCGCCGCTTTTTCCAGGGGGTACCCATAGGCACCGGTGCTGATAGAGGGAAAGGCCACGGACCGGATCCCTTTGGCAAGGGCAACTTCAAGGCTCCTTTGATACGCGCTTTTGAGCAGGCGCTCGGTGGCTGCGCTGGGCCCCCGGTAAACCGGACCCACGGTGTGAATGACATAGCGCGCCTTGAGATTGTAGCCTTGCGTGAGCACGGCATCGCCGGTGTCGCAGCCGCCCAGCGTTCGGCACTCGGCCAGGAGTTGGGGGCCTGCGGCCCGGTGGATGGCGCCGTCCACCCCGCCCCCGCCGAGCAAGCTCCGGTTGGCGGCATTGACGATGGCCTCGGTATCCTGTTGGGTGATATCTCCCTGGACCAGTTCCAAGACAGACCTCCCCACGTTGATTTTCATGGTGAACCTCCTTTCTTTGCCACCTCGTTACAGACCGGCGATCGCGATCAGCGTCGGGCCTTTTGGGAAAAGGCGGTCTGTTGAGGCTTTTTATCCAGGTTCCGGCGGCACTCTTCGATGTAGTAGGCGGCCCCGGGGGCCTCCGGGAACCTGTCCAGGCGGTCCAAGGCGGCCTGAAAGTTACCAAGATTCATACAATTGATGGCAAAACAGACGTTAAGTTCCTGGTTTTCCGGGAACTCTTTCACGCCCTGCTCAAGGATTGCTGCCGCCGCCTGGAAGTCGCGCTTGTCTTGCCTGAGCATTGCCAACCCAAGGTATGCCCGGGGATGCGTTGCATAGCCAAGGGCCTTGTTGAAGAGTTTTTCAGCGATTTCGTCCTTGTTGTGGATCGCATTGACGCCCGCATAGTCACCGTGCGTCAAGGTCATGCCGAGCCTTGAACAAAAGTCCGCATGCGTTGGGAAAAAACGCTTGTCGTCGATCAAGTCCAACGAATCCACAAAGCGCTCCAGGTTTTCGTACACGGCCTGGCGGATGGTCTTTCCAAATGCCATGACCATCTCCTTGGTAAGCCCGGGATCCGTCTCAAAGTAGGGAAGCCCCTCTATGCGTTTGAGCCAGATATCGTCTGTGAGATGATGTGCCTTTTGGTAGTCCAGATACAGTGCGGTTCCGGGATAAATTTCCAGGATATAGGAGACACAGACAAAGGGCTTGATCTGCCTGATCAGATCCACGGTCTGTTGAATCGTTTGCTGCGTTTCTCCAGGCGCACCGTAAATGAAATAGGCCCTTGCCAGAATTCCGCGACTGCGCGTAAGCGCAAAGGCGCATTTGATATCGCGGGTTCGAAGTGGCTTTCCCAGCCGCTTTCTGATTTCTTTTGAACCGCTTTCCACCCCATAGCTGATCTGAACGCATCCGGCCATTCGCATCCAGTCGAGGACCTCTTCGTCCACATGATCCACCCTGGAAATGGCCACCCAGGTAATGCCAAGATCCGCTTCAAGGATTGCCTTGCAAATCTGGACAACCCGTTTCTTGTTCACTGCAAAGGTGTCATCGGAGACATAAAAGAAACGGATTCCCTTTTTTCGCAGCATCTTGAGTTCCCGGACAAAGTGCGCGGGGGAACGAAATCTTACCCGCCGTTTCCAAAACCGCGGACTGCCGCAAAAGGTACATCCCCCCGGGCAGCCGCGCGAGGAGACCACATGCTGATAAGTAAAATAACGCGCCGGGATGGGGAGGGAATCCAGGTCCTTGACCAGCGGGGCATTGGCGGCCTTGACGATTTTTCCGCGGTCCCTGAAGGCTATGCCTGAGATGTGCTTCAAGGTCCGGCCGCCGGGCTTTTCGAGGGCTTGCACGAGCTTCAAGAAGACGGACTCCGCCTCGCCAAGAACGATATAATCGATTTCGGCAAAGTGGGTGAGAAGGTGTTTCCACAAAAAGGTGGCCCCCACACCGCCAAAGATGATCCTGGTGTCCGGGTTCAATGATTTGGCGATTCGCGCGATTTCAATGCCGGCCCAGCGATTCGCGTTCAAGATGGAAAACCCGAGGATATCGGGCTTTTTCTTCCGAAGGGTATCGATGATTTTTTCCGGCGTCTTGTGGATTTGGGACCAGTTGAGAACCTCCACGTCGTAGCCGTGTTCCTTGAGCACGGCGCCGATGTAGTACAGGCCTATGGGGACCGCATGGATATCTTGTTCATAGGCCCTGCTTCTGTCGAAAAGCGGGTAAGGATAAACAAGCAGAATCTTCATGTCGCGCCGGTTTCGTGCAGGCCCGTGGCATCTTGACAAGCCAGGGTGTTGTGTTAGGGTCGACCTATAGCACAAGGGGCGTCACAAGGCCAGCAGAGCGAAGGTCCCGGATCCACTGGTTGCCGAGGTTGCCGGAGGTGCAAGGCGGTGGGCGTGCCGATGTACTTTTGCACTTCAAACGCCCACAAACAAAGTAGATCCGGTAAAATCGGCAGCCCCCAAGGGCCAAAAAAAACGAAGATAAAACTGGGGCTGCCTACGCTCAAGCAAAACGCAGGGTTTCAACCAGGGCTTTTCGGTTAACACGTTGCAATTCTATAAAAAGAATTTGATCTTCGTTTTTTGGCGGCGGATTTGGGGGGTCTCCTGATTCGGAAAGCCTCGTGCTGTCTTTGTGCGTGGATGTCCAAAGGAGCGAAACCATAATGAAAGTGTTGACCTATCCCTCCAAGGCTGCGGCTTCCAGGCTGCGGGCCATTGTCGAAAGGGGCCTGTCTTTTAACGCAAAGGACGTACGGGCCGTCAAGAAGATCCTGTCCGATGTCCGGCGACACGGCGACAGCGCCTTGTTGGGTTACATCAACCGATTTGACGCCCCCTCGCTGACCGCCCCCTCGCTCAAGGTCTCGGACCGTGAGATGGCGGAAGCGCGCCGGCACGTGGACCGCGCCTTCATGGCGAGTTTGAATAAGGCCATCCGGCATATCAAGGCCTTCCACACGAACCAGATCCAACGTTCTTGGTTTACCACGGATCCCGACGGAGCGATGTTGGGTCAGCTTGTGCGGCCGGTGGATGCGGCCGGCATCTATGTACCGGGAGGACAGGGTGGGAAAACCCCGCTGGTTTCTTCCGTGTTGATGGGTTGCATTCCTGCCAAGATTGCCGGTGTCAAGCGTGTTTGTATGACCACCCCGCCGACGAAGACTGGACAAGTCAATCCCCACTTGCTGGTGGCAGCCCAAAAATTGGGGGTGGACGCCGTTTACAAGGCCGGCAGTGTCTGGGGGATTGCAGCCTTGGCCTATGGAACGCAGACCGTTAGACGCGTGAACGTGATTGCCGGTCCGGGCAATATCTATGTAGCGCTGGCAAAAAGCCTTGTCTCCGACACGGTTGGGATCGACATGGTCGCCGGTCCGAGCGAGGTGCTCGTGATTGCTGACAGCCATGGACAGGCGCATTACATTGCGGCGGATTTGCTCTCCCAGGCCGAACACGATCCTCTGGCCTCGGCCGTGCTGCTTACCCCGTCCAAAGGGCTTGCGGTGGCGGTGGCGGACGCTTTGAAGCAACAGCTTCAGGGGCTTGCCCGAAAGGCTCTTGCCGAGGCCTCTCTGAAGCGCTACGGGGCCCTGATCGTGGTGCCTGATCTGGACTGTGCCCTTGATCTGGCCAACGAGATCGCTCCTGAGCACCTCGAACTTCACGTTGAGAATCCCTTGGAGTATCTCGGCCGCATTCAAAATGCGGGGGCCGTCTTTCTCGGGCCCTACACGCCGGAACCGGTTGGAGACTATATGGCCGGGCCCAATCATGTGTTGCCGACGGCCGGAACGGCCAGGTTTGCTTCGGCCCTGTCTGTGGAGCACTTCACGAAAAAGACCAGTGTGATCTACTATGGACGGCGGGCCCTTGAGCGCGATGGAAAAGATATCATGCGCCTGGCCCGGATCGAAGGGCTTGGCGCCCACGCCCTGGCCGTGGAAATGAGAATTACCCCTCAGAGACCCCGATCCTGAGTTTTTTCGAGGGGCACAGCCAGGGTAACCCGGGTTCCCCATCCCGGTTGCGAGTTTACAGACATGGTGCCGCCGAAGAGCTCCAACTGTTCATAGATACTGAACAGTCCGAAGCGGCCGTCGGGTGCCGGTGACTCATAGGCTGTGGGGTTAAAACCGACCCCATCGTCTCGGATATCAACCACCACCCAATTCTCAGTTGCCGACAAGCACACATTTGCCCGCCTTGCCCGGGCATGTTTGGCCACATTGGCAAGCAGTTCCCGAATAGCCTGGAATAAAAGGATCTCAAGGGCATTACCCAGGCACTTGGGCGCCTGGTCGCCTCTGAACTCAACGCGGATTCCGTACCGGTCAGCTGTCTGGCGCACGAGCCATTGAACGGCAGGCACGAAGCCGAGTTCCTTGAGAACCGGAGAGCCCAGTTGCAATATCAGGCCGCGGACATCTCGAATGCTGCAGTCCACCAGCTCCATAACCTTAACGAGCTGGTTGTTTACTCCCTGGGTCAGAGGCAGACCCAGGAGTTCAGCCAGCTTTATCCTGGCAAAGGCCAGGTGTTGGCCGAGGTGGTCATGCACGTCTGCGGCGATGCGGCGACGCTCCCTTTCTTGTGCCAGTGCCACAGCAACGGCCAGCGAACGCCCTGGTGGCGGATCAGTGTGCAGTCGGGCCGAAATGAGCCGGGGGGTGCAAGAGGAATTGTCGGCTTGCCCGCCATGTTGAGTGCGCGAACCATCTGCGAGAACTTCGACCAGTTCAATCGCCTGGACGATTCTGCCGGCCTGGTCCATGATCGGACTTGCAAGCACACGGTGACGACGAACGCGTCCGCCCAGAGTGACCCGGCAAAAGCCTTCGTGGGTGCCGCCGTCAACAAGGGTCTTGTGGGTGGGACACGACGCACAAGCACGATCCCTCGGAGGATCGTGGAGGCTCCGGTAACAAATCGGTCGCTGGCGTTCGTCGATCCACGGAAACCGGGCCTTCATGTATTGATTAAGAGCCAGGATTTCCATCCGGGCACTCATGATCAGGACCCCAAGCGCAATGTGTTCCACAATGCCGTGATAGTGTTGTCGGCTTTCCTGCAACGCCGCCGTGCAGGCTTCCAGGTCCTGACAGGGGGCTTGGTTGTCGTGATCGCGTTCTTGATCCTTGGATCGCACCATCTTTGTTCTTGTTTCGAGCTTCGGGAGACCGATGGGTACCTCGGCGGTTCGACCGTAGAAAAGCCGATCTTGCCCCTATTGCACAAAACCCCGCGGGTGTCAAGGCACTGAGCCGGATTTGGGCCGGTACGTTTCAGGAATATCGGGCGGCCTTCAGCCCTGCAGGCGGCAGCCGTTGTTATTTCAAAGAGGATCTTACGGAGGCCTAATCAAAGACCAGATCGTGGTCTATCACAGTGCCGTCGGGGATGCTGACCTGGGCGGACCCGTGGTTGGTGATGCTGACCTCGTCGTGGACCTGGACGTCTTTTCCAAAAACCACATCGCCACGCACCTTCAGGCTGCAACATTGCAACAGGGACGGCGCACCGCCGGGAAAGCGTTCGCGCAACTGGTCGATTTTCTTGAAAAACCGTTCGTCAAGATCGACCACTGGAGGCTTTGGGGTGCGTTTTGGATTCAAGGCAACCCGGTATTCATCGGTCAGCACATAGGCGTCAGACCACAACGTAAGAAGATCCTGGCATTTTTTGACAGGGGCAAAGCGCCTTCGAGGCACCCGGATGGCCGTGGCACGCTCAAATACCGAAATCGCGGCTCCCATAGCGGTTTCGAGTTGGAATACCGGTGGGGAGGCATCATCTCTGGGATCAATGGTTTTCGGGTTTCGGATCATGGACAACGGAAGGACGTGGTTATGGCGGCGCAGCAACCGGTCCAGGGCCCGAAGGTCGATCCAGATATTGTTTGTGTTAAAATATCGGTAGCGGGTTATATCCTGAAAGGCATCCCGCTCGTCATCGGGACATTGGGCGATCTCCCTGAGTACGAGCCGGCCGTCGTGAAGTCGGGCCAGGTGTCCGCCCTTTCGGTCGGTCGGGGTTCGTTCGGCCACCTCCATCATGAAATCGGCATCTGTTTGAGAAAAATAGCCCAGCAGGGCCTCGTCGGTTTCCGCCCCCAGATTGTCCGAGTTTGAGATAAAGGCGTGGCGGATTCCCGCGTCCAGAAGTCGCTTGAGAATTCCGGAAGTGGTCAGGGCCAAATAGAGATCTCCATGGCCGGGAGGGTTCCATTCCAGGGCGGGATCCGCAGGCCATGCGGCCGGGGCAGGGCCTTCCTGCAAGACCTTGGGAAACTTGTGTTGTACAAAGCCGATCGGCAAATCATTGACCGCCAGGTCCTCATAGACTGCCAGCGCGTGCATCGTGTCGGCGTGGGTCCTGAAACTGTTCATGAACAGCAACGGCAGCCTGACGCCCGCCATTTCTCGGAGTGAGAGGACCTGGCGAACGATGATATCCAGAAAACTCAAGCCGTTTTTTGCCTCCAGCAGGGACTTTGCCTTACACAAACCCATACTGGTCCCCAGGCCGCCGTTGAGCTTGATGACCACGGCATGTTTCAGGGCCTTTCTGCCTGCCTCTTGATATGCGGAAACGTCTTGTAGATGGGCGATTTCATGATCGGTAACCGGGGCGATATCACGGTCCGAAATTCGGCCTGTGTCGCCCGTGACCAGCCGGGTATAGTAGTAGGCAAAGGTGTCAATGACCAGGCCGGGCAATCCGGCCCGAAGCATCTTTTCACGGAATGGACGTAAACGAATCTCGATGTCAGAAGGGGTGCCGTGTTGATCTGTCATGGTGAAAAAAAGCCCTTTAATCAATACGGAACGTGCTAAATCGGGATGAATTCAGAGATATACGGATTGTTGTGTCGTTCATAAGCGACTGTCGATGAAGGGCGTCCGCCATAATCGTGGCCGGGCCATATGATGGTGTCATCGGGCAGGGTGAGAATCCGTGTTCTGATAGATTCCAACAGGGTTTCCATGCTGCCACCGGGAAAATCGGTCCTGCCCACGGCCCCCACAAACAGGGTGTCACCCGTAAAAAGATGGTTGTCGACGTGCAGGCAGATCCCGCCGGGCGTGTGCCCGGGTGTGTGAATGACCTCCAGGGCCTTTTGCCCGAAGCCGATGGCGTCGCCGTCGGTGACCTCCACATCCGCGGGCGGTGACGGGGCAAATCCCATCTGGGCGCCCAGGGACTGGCCCTCAGGGGTGCTGAAGAATTGGTTGTCCAGCGCATGCATGTAGATCTTGGCTCCGGTTAAGGCGACAATCCGGGCGTTTCCGCACGTATGATCCGGGTGGCCATGGGTGTTGACCACCGATTCGATCCGAATGCCTGCACGTCGGGCTGTATCGACAATACGGTCCTCATCTCCAGCCGGGTCAATGACCAATCCCAGGCCGGTTTTCTTGCACCCCAGCAGGTAACAGAAGACCTCCATGAATCCCACCTTGATTTGTTCAATGATCATGCTCTGAAAAAGTCCTGTCTTTGACTTATGTTTGATCGAAACGGGACCTGCACTAAGGGTGGTTGCCGACCGGAACCACCCATCCGAAGGGATCTTCCGCGCGACCGTATTGAATGTC
>JAFDGP010000140.1 GCA_019309245.1 Deltaproteobacteria bacterium
ATCGCACCGTTTGGGATCATCCGTCCATTCACGCGGCAAATACAGCCTGACATCAACAGGGACGGCGTAAGATCCATCCGACAGTGCCCCAAAAACCGCTACTTGACCGTTGTCAACCTTGCCGAAACGACCCAACCACTGACGAGAAACGCCAACCGATTCCTTCCCCTGCTTCGCAAACCCACTTTCATCTATCAGCAGGCAGGCATTGGGGCCGCCCAGGAATTCATCCGCATCCTCGGCTACATGATCGATAACATCTCTATGGTCCCATTTGGAATGGGTGAGAAATTGTTGAAGGTTGCGCGACTTGGAGTCCGGCACCACTTCGGCCATCCGGTCCATGTTCTTACTCGGACCGGCTTGCATCAAACCACAAGCGTACTGCCGGGCCTTATCCGAAACATCATGGCGGTAGGATTGGAAATGTCTTGCGTAACTGTCCACAAAGGTAAAAAAGCGACTCCCAACGTCCCCCAAAGGGGACGGGCGGGGGGTTGCATAAGATTCGCTCCCTTGCTCAGTAGAATGTTTCCGTTGGCGTTAGCATAATGATATACCTCCTACCATTTTTCGCGCGCGAAGTCAAGGATTATCTTTACGAAGTCAAAATAAGATATCATCTGGCCAGAAAGCCTTTGATATCTCTGAAGTTAGATCATCTATACGAAAGGATTTTGAGTTTTCTTATATTTCCGATTGGTTTTCTTAATCCTTTGATAGTATCGAGGAAAATATGTTTTGCTATGCCTTTCAACTAAACCTGAAAATCAAACAAGCTCGAAATGATGAATACACATCTACTGAGGGGGGGAACATGGACAAGAGCCAAATTGCAGAAATAATCCGGAGAAGGCTGAACCTTGAAGACCACGACTGGTCAATGATTGAAAAAAACCCTAAATTTCAAAACCTATTTCAAAACGCAATTGAAGCATCAAAATACAGGTTGGTTGCCGAAATTATCGAATCGAAGGGTTGCCACTCAGGGCATATCGTTGGTCAAAGGCTGATTTTTGATAATTCAGGTAATCTGCTCACCAAAGAGAATCCGGATCGGGTATGTTCCTTTTTGATGCCGAATTTGACTGTTCTAATTAATGCTTTCTTCGAAAATCTTATGAACGGGCGTGATCCAAATGAGGTAATGTTCAACACAAGCGGATGTTTCGATACAGGTCCTTCCCGTGGTGGGTGGGGACATGTGGTTGTTAGAATGAACGCAGAATCAATCTCCTTATGATTTAACATGATACAAACAGATAGATTAACAAAAAGCGGCTGCGAGGGTGAAGGTCTTCTATGCCTCCACCCCGAATTGATTGGATTAAGCGTACAGGTTCTCTATCCACCTCATGGCTTCTGTATCAGAAACCTTTCCAAGATAAATTTGAGTTGTTGAGAGATTCGCGTGGCGTAATCCCGCAGGGCGGGATTGCTCACGATCTCAATTGGCACCGCTGACCGGGATGCATATGTTGCGGCGTGTCGCCTCAAATCATGGGGTCGTAGCCGAACCCCAACCTTGTCACCTCCCTTCTTGACCATTGTTCTGGCAGCTTCGTAACATATGGGAAAAACTCTTTGATCCGGTTGAATGTTTTTGTCCCTGATATACTCTTTGAGTCGATAAGGAAAACAATCAGGGTGGGAAACGGTAGCTTTCTCTGGCGGGTAAAGTCTTTTTCAGATTTTCTATGGCGGTGAAGAAAATCATTAGAAAAGATAATTTCTTTAATAAATTCAACTAAATTAGCACACTTCTGGAAAAGCAGGTTCCGTACCAGAACTTTCATTTTTCTCAAAATTCTCGGACATTTTTTCCTCCAATTGAAATAGGTTAACAGCTTGATAACGCAGTAATTATATACCATAAGTTAATGACATTGGTGGCTGAATCGCAAAAAATCTGAAAAAAAGCCTTGACAATCTATTCTGCTTGATTTTATATTAAAATTCTGTATATTCGTAAAGCCACCCAGGCTACCCAGCGGAAGGGACCGCAACGCTGTGAATTGCCCGCGTTACTCCAGCCGAGCTGCCAAGAAAATAGCAGTTCGGCTTTTTCATCTCATAGGGCCGAACTGCTGATAAATCATAAAGCCACCCAGGCTACCCAGCGGAAGGGACCGCAAAGCTGTGAATTGCCCGCGTTACTCCAGCCGAGCTGCCAAGAAGATAGCAGTTCGGCTTTCTTATCTCATAAGGCCGAATTACCGAGGAAAGGAGGTGAAACCAAACGAGGCTTGATGTTGGGGTTGGGACAATAAAAACTTCTTCGCTTCTTAGCGAAGAGGACAACTGAAATTTCGCCCAACACTGCAAAACACCGAATTAATCTATTACGAAAGTTAAGGAGGATGAAATGGCGATTTATGAGAAAATGATCAGCGAAGCGGTAGGAGCCACCAAAGCAGTCTTTTCCGTTATCAAAGAGAAAAGAGGCGGTAGTTTCAAACTAACCGATTGCAAACCCTATGTCGATGCAGTCAACGCAATGGCGCCTGCAGAAGGGCAATCCAAAGAGGTGATTGATCTTCATGTTCAATCTGTGAATGCACACTATGATATTCTTATAGGCCTAACCGATACGATTCGTCCCGAGGATGATCCCTTTGTCGAGCATTACCAGACCCCGCCGATTCTGGAAATCCTCTATGACGAAGATCCGGCCTTCAAAGAGTCCATGTGGAAATTCATTGACGCTATCGCCGATAACGTGGCCCTTATAGGACGTGAATCCGTGAGACGATATGGGGGGATGTACGGACTGACCTGCGTGGTGGACTTTGCCTATTCCTGTGGCTCCGTGCCCAACGTGGTTAACCAAATCCTTGCGAAACTTGATATACCGCTGGACCACAAGCGTACTATTATTTCCTCGAAGTCATGGGGCATGAATACTTCCTACGGATTGGGCGGAGCCTTCCGCGCAGCGTTGGAGTCAGGAAAATCCGTGGCCGAGGCAGAAGCGGTCGAGATCGAGCAATTCCAGTATATCTATCGCGAACCGGTCGAAGCACAGGGCAAGCTAATGGATACACATAATTTAGGTGGTCATGGGCCTCACAGTTCTTTTGACACGCGCAAATACATGAACCAGTATAAAGAGCGAATGAAGCCCTATGTGCTGGCTGCTTTGAAGGCAAAAGTACACCCCGCAAACATCGTAACGGTACCGGCCTACTGCGTGGGTGATGTGGGACATCACATCGCCCAGTCTGCATTCAATATGTTCAAAGATGACATGGTGTTCGGCATTTATGAGGCCGTGATGGGTGCTTTTGAAAATACTTTGAACAGGGGTTTAAAGCAAGATGCCTACAAAAGCGCGTACGATGTTCTGTCGGTAGCAACCGGAGCACCGGCATGCGCCACGGCCTATATTCTGTGGCAGGACAGTTTTACCGTCCCCATGGTTATCGATCTTTTGACCAAGCGCTTTTACAACTATGCGGCCATGAACCCCAAACGTGGTGAAGCCGACGATCTCCACAACGCCGACTTTATCGACATCCTCGCCCGTGGGGAGAGTATTCTTGACATCAAGCCCATCGGTAGCGGTGGAAAAATCAAAGGAATCGAAGTAGACCTCAGCCCGATTGACAACCACGAGGTCGTCATGAATCCGCAACGCTACACATACCCGGCATGCGCAATATCACAGCGCTTTGCAGCTTTGATGAGCATAGCCGACTTCCCGTGCTATCTGACTCCCGAGTGTACCACCGCCACGCTGATGACGAACATTATCGCCCTTAATCCAAAGGATCCAGGTTCTCCGCTCAGAGGTTGTAAGAATTGTGCAGTCACCACTCTGATTAAGAGGAACGTGCCTTATGTTAAGGGGATCGGTGCAGGCAAGAAGGGTTACTGCCAGTTTGACGTGGCCATATAACCTTTCCACGTTTGGGTTGAAATCGGAATCTGGAGGGATCAGACCCTCCAGATTCCTGCGAGCATCCATCCAAGAGAAAGAAAAGGGAAAGGAGTCAGAATAATGGGTAAAGAACCGACATCTATGCAGAAATATCTAGCAGAGCTGGTTGGCACATTCATTTTGGTGTGGATTGGGCCGGGCGCCGCTGTTGTGGCCGGATTAGTGGGGGTGAAAGGGTTATCCGACGTACTGGCCATCGCACTGGCTTTTGGAATAGCGGTGGCGATTGCCATTTATATCGTGGGTAAAATTTCCGGGTGTCATATCAACCCGGCGGTGACAATCGCTTTGGCAGTCCGAGGGCGCTTTCCCTGGAAAGATGTAGGTCCCTACATCGTTTTTCAATGCGCCGGTGCTGTCATTGCATCGCTGCTGTTTGTTGTCTGCCTTGGACCGAAAGCCTCCAGCGAGTTCGGTTTGGGAGCCACCATTGTGAATAGCGGGGCCGGGGTGACCATAATGATGGGGATGACCGGCGAAATCATCGGTACCTTCTTCCTTATGTTAACCATTATGGGAGTGGCTGTGGACACCCGTGCCCCGGCAGGCTGGGCCGGCTGGATCATTGGCATGGCCGTGGCTGGTATTATCATTACCCTCGGGCCCATAACCGGGGCTTCCATAAACCCGGCCCGCACCTTCGGACCATACATCGGCAACTTTTTTTTCGGCGGTCCGTGCCCCTGGGACCAGTTCATCCTGGTATATTGCGTGGGGCCCATCATAGGGGCGGTCATCGCCGTTTTCGTATATGACGCTATTGCCAACCCTAAGGCGGTCGAGGAAACCGAATAATATGCGGCGAATCCGGAGTCGAAACGTGCATCCAGCGCAAGGATCTTCATCTAGGCGTGTTCTCTGAGTGTCAGCGTGCCAAGCGCCTCTGGGTGATCCCGTGGGTAACGTGAAAATGGTTTCCAACAGGACCATGTTTTTATAAGGGGTTCAATCTTTCGGGACCAAAAGCGGGATTAAGAGAATAGAACCACCAAGATGCATAATATTCGTCGCCGGGATACCAAGTAAGAGGAGGAATTGCTATGCAATGTTATGTGTGTGCATAAATCAAAGTCGAGACCGAAGCCATTGCTATCTGTATTGTGTGTGGCATGGCGGTCTGCAAGGACCATCTGATCAGGGCTGATATCGATATGTGGGAAGGAGGTTATCCCATCCCTCCTTCCAAGTTGAAGAAAAAACTCCCAAGAATCTTGTGCAAGGAATGCTATGCTGCGCTTATTACTCAAAAAGCATAATTAAGTAGGCATTAAGCAGCAAAGCAGACACATTCGGTTCACTTGACGGGTCTTATACGGTGCTTACAGCGCCGCATAAGACCCTTTCTGCGATGTCCCTGGACTTTTCACAACGAGCGAAGACTACATCAAGGTGAGCCAATGCAGATAATGGTGAAAGGGTTAGCGAGTGCCTGGCAAAATAAAAGGCTATGTCCGAATCTGTGAAATGCCATAACATGTTAGAAAACCGCTATTATTGCATTTCATGCCGATTTTATGTGTACGGATTTGCAAACAAATCCGTACAACAATTCATGGGGTCTGTTCATTGGCGAGGACGGATTGACCCTTAAAGTAAGACAAACTTGATTAAGATCTTGACAGTCCAAAGTTCTCGTAACCACTTGATATGATTAGAAAAGATAAAAGCCAGCGAGAATAAACATGCCTAATGATATCAAGCACTTAAGAGGCTATGCTACGAATATTCTGGAAGACTTTGGACTCTTCAGTTAAGATGAAAGAAGGATTCAAGTACCGAACGGGATGCCTTGTTGGGTGCCCCTGCCGCTCCTTTGAGGTGGCTTGTTTAGCAAATTTATAAAGCAAAAAGGAGGATGGTTATGAGTAAGACACAACAGAATCTTCAGGAAGCTTTTGCAGGAGAATCCCAGGCAAACAGAAAGTATTTAGCCTTTGCCAAACAGGCCGACTCAGAAGGCTATCCACAGGTGGCCAAACTCTTTCGGGCCGCTGCCGAGGCCGAAACAGTCCATGCCCACGCACACCTGCGCGCCATGGACGGTATCGGTAAGACGGTTGAAAACCTTAAAGGGGCAATCTCCGGCGAGACGTTTGAGTTTAAAGAGATGTACCCGGGTATGATCGAGACAGCCAAAGAGGAGGGAGAAAAGAGTGCAGAGAGATCCTTCACTTATGCCAATAAGGTAGAAGAGATCCATGCAGGCCTTTATCAAAAGGCCCTCGACAACATTGACTCTGCTGAAAAAGTGGATTACTACGTCTGTCCCGTTTGTGGCTACACCTGTGAAAATGAGCCTCCTGAGAGGTGCCCTGTATGCGGTGCCCTTGCAAAGGCATTTAATAAAGTGGAGTAAACAACAGAACTAAAGTTTCACCGTTTTTGGAACGTTTCAAATTCGGCAGTCCAATTCCGTGTCATATTTTTCCCGAAACACAAAAAAGGTGGCACGGAATTTGAAACATTTTGCAACTTATATGCCAAATATTTCAGATACTTACGTTGCTTTTCCCCTTGACTTCCAGCCCTTTTCATGATAGGATATGATCAGAATTTTTTGATGTCCTTAATGGAAAGGAGTAACTCGATATGTTTATTTTAAACGACATTTTTCGCCCTTTACGG
>JAFDGP010000141.1 GCA_019309245.1 Deltaproteobacteria bacterium
CTTCCCTGAGCGATGAGGGTCTGAGCACCCGGGTCTGAAGGTGTTTCCATGCCCTTTGATTCAAACAGCTCGACAGCCTTATCCGTGGTGTTACACAACCTGTGATCCAGGCTGAGGACCAGGTCTCTAAATTCAGCCGACAGGTTCGCGTGTTCTTTATACAGGCGCTGCGTATCCAGGATGCCCAATTGAATGTCGCCGACCGCACGGACCGTGGCGTGCCGAATGTAGTCTCTTTGCAAGAAAGAAGTAAGGCTTCCGATAAAACTGCCTTCAGCCAACCTGGCAAGATGCATGGTCCCTTTTGCTGTGTCTCGGGTCATTTCCACCATGCCTTCCAGGATGACCCAGATCCAATTGCCGTGGCCGCCTTCTGTCACGATCTTGACACCGTCATGATACTCTTCTTCGTCGATTACGTACATATAGTCCGCCAGAGGACCCCGGATCACCGGCACCACCCCACCAGCCCCTTTGATCGAACCGGTTTTAGTCGCGCCGGGCCATTCGCCGGAACTCGTGGGGCCTACCCTTTCAATGAGCCCGTCGTCGAGCATCCGGAGGGCATCCAGCACGATTTCCATGCGGCCACTTTTGATCGTGGGCTCCGCGTTGACCGGCTCTTCGTAAAATTCAAAGGTCCCCTCCGACCATCCGAACAGGGGATAAACCGCATCCAGACCATGGAGGGACCCGCATTGGGCATTGATGGGGGTGCCATCAACTATGTAAATCAGGCCCGGGGTGGACACATAAGGACAGGTAATACGAAGGGTGCCGGTACTGTTGTTACCGCCGAGAATCTGAAAACAGTCTGCCAGGCTTATAAAACGCAGGTCTCCAGACAGGACGGCATTATCCGGCATGATGGACGACTACCCCGCCCACTTGAGTTCTTTCTGCAAATGATGCAGTGTCAACTTCAGGCATGCTTTCAACGTTGCTCCTACACCGGTGCCGCGCAGGGCGCTTGCCGGAAAGGAGGGCACTTTGAGTTTACTGTTCAAATCGCGTTCCATGACGTTGAGAGGCACAATCGGCATATCTTGCTCGGCCAAGTCTCGCTTATTGTATTGCAGGACCAGTGGGATTTTGAAAATACTTTTCTTTTGTTCTGCCAGGTTCTGTTGAAGGTCCCTTAAAGAGAGCATATTCGCCTTTCGTCGAATCTCCAATGAATCGGCGACGAAAACTACCGCGTCCACGCCCTTGAGAACCATTTTTCTGGTCGACGCGTACTTGACCTGCCCTGGAACGGTGTACAGCTGGACCTTTACATCACAGCCCCTGATTTTGCCAAGGCCCATGGGCAAAAAATCAAAAAACAAGGTCCGGTCGCCCTGGGTATCAATGGATACCATCTCGCCGGCCCTCTGCTTGGTAAACGCCTTGTGAATGTATTCCAGATTGGTCGTCTTGCCCCCACGCCCCGGACCATAGTACACGATTTTGCATTCAATAATTCTGTTCTTGGCGTTAAAGATTGCCATTATCCGCTCTCAATCTTGATGTCCAGCATGTAATCGCCTTGCTTTGGGCCGGAACGAATCTTGGTTTTTCCGGAAACCACGCCCCTGCCCTTGAAAATTGCGATTGGAGAATAGAATTGCATGTCGGGCAGGACAACGTTTTCTTTCAGCGCTTCCAGTAATTCTTTTTCGTCTGCCGAGACCACCACGCTAATGACATCTCCGGACTGAAAGGTCACATCAAATTCCACCATCTTGCCCTTCCGCGGCCCTTCCGATAGCCGGATGCCAACGGAGGAGATATCCAGGACATCGCCTTCCTTACCCCGATTCAGGGCTTCGGGCGGCCCGGGCTCGTCAACTGCAGGCAGGCTGGCCTTGATCCCTTTTCGCTCGAGCAGTCCCTGGAGAAAATCCCGAATCTTTTCAAGTTGCTGTTTTGAAAGCTGGTTGCCGGAAACCCATCGTTCATACTGGTCAATCGCATCGTTGGGCGATGAGAGTGCCAGGTGACAACGGAGGATGTTTTTTGCGGCTGCCAGGGGCAGGATTCCCCGCTTCAATAGCTTGCGAAACTCCTCTAGCGCTCTTTCGTACTGCCCGAATCTCGCCAGGGCCATCGCCCCTTCCATGGCGGCTGTGTTCTGATCCTCAGAAAATGAAAACAGGTTCTTGATCAGGTTCTGCACTTCTGGATCGAGGTCCGGCACCAGGGCGGGTCTGTTAACTCCCACCAGGCCTTCCTCAAGGCCTCGTATCCGATCTGCGATGGCCCCCTCGAGTTTCTTGTGGTTTCGGAAGTTCGGGCTCTTTTTCACAAACGCCAAGACCTTCAGATACGTGTCTTTGGACTGGGCCAAGAGCCCTTGGCTCTGATAAAGTTCGGCCTCTTTAATTAACGATTTGATATACTCTTGACCGGACATCCAGGCTCCTGATCTTCGTGTGTGCTCGCTGCCCGTGTTCCCAGGGCGCTGCAATGATTCAACGGCTCGGATCAACGTGGTGGTATCTTCTTTTCGTACCGGCCGTCAGCACGGCCGGATCCGGATTTCCAGTTTCTCTTTTTACAGCAAATACCGTGCCTGTTTTGGATCGTTTCGGAAATAACAAAGGATTTATGAAAAAACTTTATTTTCAAAGCGTTAGGTAAAACATCTGATTTCTACCGCTGTTTGCTTGAAACGCTTTTTTCTTTTCAGATTTCAATCTGTTACAATGTTGAAATCAAAAAAGCCTGTACCCCCAAGCGGCGCTTGTTCGCCCGGCCCTGTTCACAGCCCCCCTTTTACTCCAAGCCTTCTCTTACAGGCTGTGGTGGTATTCTCCGTCAAATTCAACAGATATCACCCACGGGCCGTGGCCATGCCTGTCCTGGGGGCTGCGTTGCTGGGGGAACCTTTCTTGACCGTGGGACCAATTTCACCCAACAGTTGGGACAGTTGCTCTTTTAGGAAGAGAAGCAGCATCTGTTGCTTCTCGGCATTTTCTATCTCAGCCTCAAGCCTGCTTTTAAGCTTTTTGAGGTCTGCCGGAACAGGCACATTCTTGTTTTCCAGGTGTTGGATAGAATCGCCGATTACCTTAAGCTGCTCTCTTTGCGTCTCCCACTCCGGCGCCTGTGCTGAGGCCCGAAGTTCTCCAACCAGCTCCCGCAGCCGGACCACCAATTCTTCCGCCTTGCCTTTGGCCTTGGTGATATCCATGAGTTTCTCACCTCATCCCCAGTACGATCGAAGGGGCCTTCACGGGCCGGGACTCCTCCAGAAATCCCAGCCCTTCTTTTTGGAATAACGCGTGCCAGCGTTGGCCAGTCTGAAGTTCACAGCACGCTCAACCAGATGACGGCCTTTTAATCGGCAAATGCGCTCGAAAACTTGAAGCACCCTACTCCGCCACGTGACATGAGGGTCCTTTGAGACCACAGGCCCGCCGGATCGGAACTTTAGCCGCAGAACACCTTGAAATCCTTGACAACAATGCAGGTTGTTGATACGGTTAGCAAAAAAATCCGTGTTTGCGCTTCTTTCCTAAAATGCGGGAACCTGCCCTGATGCTGACACGGCCGGACATGCCCGAACATGGCCATCGCCCGGCAACCGGGGTTGGGGGGGCTTTCCTCAGGACCTGCTGCAATGATATGCCCAAAGTGTGGATTCAGCCAGCCGGATGATATCTATTGTGCGCTATGTGGCGTCAATATTGGAAAATACACCCAGGCAAAAAGGAAACGGCAGCGCAAGATCGGTATCCTGGTTGGATGTGTGGCCGTTTTCGGCTTGGCAGTTGTTTATTTGCTCTCTTCGCCCCTCGGCAAGAGCCCCCTTATTGAAACAACCAACACCACACCGATCGGGTCCGGAACCTCGTCCAGCATCAATGCCATCAGCAGCCACGGTGAAGGCCTCCCAGTTCAAAACCGCGCCTCCTCTCCACGGCCTCGCTCCGCGGTAGAGCCTGCCTCGACCAGACAGTCACCACGTCCGGCGTCGGTTCAACAGGACAACCGGAAGGCCTTATCCGATCAGACACATGACCAGGGCCCAGCCTCCGCCCAAGAGTGGTTTGAAAAGGGCAAAAGCCTTGACGATGACTCGGAGGCTGAAATTGAGTGCTACCGGAAGGCCAAACAACTGGACCCCAAGTTCGCACCCGCGGCATTTCGGCTGGGTGCGATCTATTTCCGACAGGCCAAATATGAACTGGCCGACCAGGAATTTGCAGACTTTCTTAAATATGCGAGTGACCGGGACAAGGAAACCTACAACATCTATGAGTACTATTCCCTGGCGGATGTAGAAAGGCTGGCGGAGGCGATCAGCGAACAGGGCAAGGCCGAAGAAGGCCAAGGTCAGCCGCCGGAAAAAGAACAAGCCCCGTCTGAATCCCAGCAAGGCCCCTCCGAAAGCGAAGGCGAGCTAGGCACCAAAGAAGCGTCGGAAGAGGTCATGACTATGGTGGATTTTTCGAGAGTCGACGGGCACATCCTGGTTCCCGTGGTCCTCAATGATGAGGTCGAAGCCCATGTCCTTGTGGACACGGGGGCGGGGATCACCGTGCTGTCAACCCCGCTGGCCGATGACCTCGGGCTGGACGTGGCCCATGGACATGCCGTCACGCTGAAGACCATGGCGGTGGATGTTCAGGCCCAGCTGGCCAGGCTCGATTCTCTTCGGGTAGGCCGCTTCAGCCGGCACGATTTTCCTGTAGCCGTGACAGCGCTACCTTCTCTGGACGGCAAGACCCCGTTGCAGGGGATCCTCGGCATGGATTTCATGAGTCATTACACCATTCACATAGACAGCGAACGCTCAAAGATCGTGCTCACTCCAAGGCCTGCCGACAGCCATTTTTAAAGGGTGCCGCATCTGTCCGCCTCAGGGCGGAAACCGAAAACGCTATTGCTAAATCGTCATTTGCGTATGGGAATGGGACTACACGACATTCATGGTCATCAATAGCGCCGCACCTGCCGCCAATGCGACCCGATAATAGCCGAACAGAGCCAGCCCGTGCCGGTTCAGATAAGCTACCATCCATTTCACCGCGATGGCTGCGGAGACAAAAGCTACCATCAGCCCCGCGAGCAGGACCAGTGGATCAAACATAGCCAGCATGATCTCACCGTGTTTCAAGGCCTCGTAGCCCGTAGCCGCGCCCAGGGTCACAACGCCCAACAAGAAACTAAATTCTACGGCCGCAGGCACAGACAGGCCGACCAGGACTCCCCCGACAATGGTCATCAGGCTGCGACTCACTCCGGGCCACATGGCCACACACTGGGCCACACCGATGCCCAGGGCCATTTTCCAGGTCAGTTCGTCCAATGCCATGCTGTCCGAAGACAGCCTGCGCCGGCCCTTTGTCCACCAGGCCACCGCCAGGATGGCCACGCCTCCGGCAAACCATGCCGCGATTACCGGCCACGGGCCAAACAAGACCGCTTGGATACGGTCCGCCAACATCAGGCCACACACCGCCGCAGGTGCAAAACCTGCGAAAATGTTTACCACCATCCTGAACCCCGAAGGATCCTTTCCCATCAGGCCGAGCACCATCTGCTTAACGCGTGCGGCATACAGCCCCAGAACCGCCAGGATGGCCCCTGCCTGGATACAGATGGCGTAGGCGTCGGCGGCCGTCTTGGCCGTTGATTTCCGATGGCCGGACACCTGTGGCTCGCCGATACCCATAAAGCGCTGGGCCAGAAGAAGATGCCCGGTCGAGCTAACGGGCAGGTACTCGGTCGCTCCTTCCACCAAGCCCAACACAACGGCCTGAATCAAAGTCATCCCCCCTGAAAAAGCCTCTGTTTGTTGTCTTGACTCCACATCCCGTCCGGCCCACGAGGCACACGCCATCCCCAGACACAGCCACAGCGCCACCACTGTCCAGCCTCTCCTGTGGCCATTCATCTACCTGGCCCCCGGGGAAAACAGCATCCACAGGCCCAGCACCACAAAAAGCCCGCCGGCCCCCAGCCTGACATAGTGCTCGGGAAAAATTTTTCCAAACTGGCATCCAAGAATCACCGCCAACAATGACGCCAACACCAAAGCACCGGCTGCGCCGAGAAAGACTGCAAGTCGAGACTGATTTTCAGCGGCAAAACAAAACGTCGCCAGCTGAGTCTTGTCGCCCAGTTCGGCCAGAAAAACCAGCCCGAAGGTCGCCACGAAGACCTTTATGTCCATAGGTTCGCCTCTTTTTTTGTGTTGACCGGAAAAGCAAGACCGGGAAGGAGCGTCGATCCCCCGTTCCCGCTATTGTCTCTCAAGGATCGCCAATGTCTCTCGCGCTACCTGGTTGGCGGGATCTATTTCCAAGATTTTTCTTAATTGCCCTCTGGCTTTATCGAAATGCCCCTGGTCCGCGTGGAGCATTGCAAGATGAAGACGTGCCTCAAGAAACATCGGGTCCATTTCAATCGCCTTCAACAGTTCGCGTTCCGCCTCTTCATCGGCCGCGGCACTCTGATAAACCAGGGCCAGACCAAAATGATTATCAGCACTGCCCGGACTGATCTTCAGCGCCTCCTGAAAGGCATCCACCGCCT
>JAFDGP010000142.1 GCA_019309245.1 Deltaproteobacteria bacterium
GTTCCTGTCTATGTGGGCATGCGTAACTGGCATCCCCTGCTGGAAGAGACAGTTTCTCAAATGCACCGCGACGGCGTTGAGCGGGCTGTCGTCCAGATCCTGTCTGTGTTTCAGAGTCAATCGAGCTGGAATGATTATCAAAACGCGCTGGCCAAGGCTGTTAACAGGATCAAACCCCAGATCAGCTTCTCTTATGCGGATCCCCCCTATGATCAGCCGGGCTTTTATCACACCATGACTGAAAACATCAGCCGGTGTCTGGCGGGTCTTGAGGACGCCCGGAGGCCTGGTGCCCACATTCTTTTTGCCGCTCACAGCCTGCCGCTCAGCGACCCGGATGTGAAACGTTATGTGCGGCAGATCCAATGGACCGCTGAGCAGGTGAGCCGAGAACTGGCCCACCCGAACTGGCACATCGTCTATCAGAGCCGAAGCGGTCGGCCACAGGATCCCTGGCTGACACCTGACATCAATGAAACCCTGCGCGAGTTGGCCGCAGGGGGCGTTTCTGACGTTGTGGCGGCCCCTATCGGATTTGTATGTGATAACATTGAAGTCTTGTATGACCTGGATACCCAAGCCCGCCAGACTGCTAACCGAGCCGGGATCGGGTTTTCCCGGGCCAGGACCGTGGAAAATGACCCGCGGTTTATTGACGCCCTGGCAGACCTGGTTACCCGAGCCGCCACCACGGAAACATGACCCATAATGCATTAACAAAAAACATCGTGATCATCGGTGGTGGAATCACCGGCCTCAGCGCGGCCCACCGCCTCAAAGAGTTGTGCGACAAGAATGCGGTCCGCCTGGACGTCACAGTCATGGACGCCCGAGATCGACTCGGCGGAGTCATCCAGACCCTTAAGCGTGACGGATTTTTGATCGATACCGGGCCGGACAATTTCGTGACCGCCAAGCCTTGGGCGTTGGCGCTGGCCCGGCGCCTGGGCCTGGATTCGGAACTTATCACCACAAACAAAGCCCACCGCAGCGCCCTGGTGGTCCGTGACGGCCGGCTCATGCCAATTCCGGAGGGGTTTCTCTTGATGGCTCCTACGAAGTTGATGCCGATCCTCACGACCCCCCTCTTTTCAATCCCGGGAAAACTCAGGATGGCGATGGAATACGTCTTGCCGACTAGAAAAGGCATCAATGACGAATCGCTGGCCTCTTTTGTGACCCGACGGTTCGGTCGTGAGGCCCTGGACCGCGTGGTGCAGCCGCTGATTAGTGGTATTTATACCGCGCGCCCGGAAACACTTAGCTTGCGTGCCACCATGCCCCGGTTTCTGGACCTGGAGCGCCAATACGGCAGTGTCATCAAAGGGATGAGAGCGGCTGGGAAAAAGCGCAAATCTGCTCAAACCGCTACGGGTAGCGGCGCCCGTTACGGCATGTTCGTCACCTTCAAAGGCGGACTTGAAACCCTCACAAATAACTTGAAGGATCGAGTTAAAGACTTTCGAATAGCAATTGGAACTCCTGTCACTTCAATCGAGAAGATAAATGGTCCCGCCTCAAAGTGGCGTATCAAGACCAAATCCGCGCCTCCTGTCGAGGCCGACGGGGTGATCATTGCCGGGCCGGCCAAGAATGCGGCCGCTTTGCTCGGGGACGTGGACCCGGTTCTGGCGAAAGCCCTGTCTGCTATCCGATATGCGTCTTCAGCCGTGGTGCACCTTGGTTATAAGCGCAAGGATGTCAGCCATCCATTGGACGCGTTCGGCTGCGTGGTGCCGATCACCGAACAACGCCGAATCATTGCGGCGTCGTTCAGCAGCGTTAAATACGAGGGCCGGGCGCCGGCTGATTCCGTTCTCCTTCGGGCATTTATGGGCGGCGCCCTGAACCCGGAACTCATGGCGCTCAACGACAGCGGCCTGATCGAAACCGCGTGTCAGGATCTTCATGACCTGCTCGGGATCCGCGCAGAGCCTCGGCTTGCAGTGGTGAGTCGATGGCCCGATTCCATGGCCCAATATGAGGTGGGTCATATGGAGCGCGTAGCTGACATTCGTCGCCGGGTCCATGGCCATCCAGGGCTTGAGCTGGCGGGAAACGGTTATGAAGGCGTGGGGATTCCAGACTGCGTCCGGGCCGGAGAACAGGCGGCGGAATCCCTGTTCACCGTGGTCCAAGAATGAGGGAGCCCGGCCCAGACATCTCCGTGTACGTGCCGCTACTTTATAGGGAAATCAGTCATTGTCTCCATCCAAAAGTCCCCCCAGACTTCCCAGGATGGAGCTCTCTCCCTTGCTGCCCCCTCGCTGAGGTGCGGCTTGAAGCATCCGGCCGGCCAGCCGTGAAAACGGCAGGGACTGGAGCCAGACCCGTCCCGGCCCATGAAGGGTTGCAAAAAAGAGCCCTTCGCCACCAAACAGGGCGGTCTTGATATTTCCCGCCTGCTCGATTTCAAAGGTTACTCCCTTTTCCAGGGCCACCAGACAGCCGGTATCCACGTGCAGGCTTTCTCCGGGGCCCAGCTTGCGCTCGACCACCGTGCCGCCCGCATGCAGAAAAACCAACCCATCTCCTTCGAGCTTTTGCATGATGAACCCTTCACCGCCAAACAGGCCGGTCAGAATTTTTCGCTGAAAGTGGATTCCGATGGATACCCCCTTGGCGGCACATAAAAAACTGTCTTTCTGACAAATCAGACAGCCGGCAACATTTGCCAGGGTAACCGGAATAATGTTGCCGGGATAAGGGGCCCCAAAGGCCACATGGGCTTTGCCGGGCGCACCTTTGTGTGTAAACACGGTCATAAAGAGACTCTCGCCGGTCAGCAAACGCTTGCCGGCCCCCAGCAACTTGTCCATGAAGCCGCCAACGCCGCGTCCGGAGGTGTCCCCAAAGACCGTTTCCATTTCAACCGTGGCGTCCTTGTACATCATGGCGCCCGCTTCGGCTACCGCACTCTCACCCGGATCCAGTTCTACTTCTACGAACTGCATTTCCGTACCAAAGATCTTGAAATCGATTTCATCCGATGTTCGTTGCTTGGGCGGTGGGGGCGCCGGGCCCGCCTGCACTTTTGGATTCAACTCCACTACCTGGGAAATCGGCAGCCATTCTGCAAAGCCTTCGCGCCAGGCAAAGCCGTTCGGGTTCCTCTGGACTTGAGCGGTCGCCTGGGCCAGATCCAAAGGCCCCATTTGCTCTCCGTCGTAGCTGAGATACCATTGTGCCATTGCCCTACCTCCTCTAAAAGGGCCGCCACAAACCCATCAGGCCGGCCTTCACCGGGATGCGGCGGCGGAAAACATTTCATCTTCCTTTAATCAAGACATATGGAAAAAAACGGCAGGAGGATGCGCTAGCCGAAACGCTGCCAGACATTCCTTGCAAACGCCGGCGGCAACTCATAGCACACGTCCGTGTCGTGAACCGTTCTGACGGCATCATCGGGTTCCCGAACACTTCTGTACGTGCATTTGGAACAGTCCCAGTGTTGCCAGCCCTGCTTGACCACATAATCCAGGCAGGTCCCGTAACGGAAACACTCAAGATTTCTTCTTCCTCGCCTGTTGACCGGGTGCGGCTTGGGTTTCATGAAAAGTCTCCGTCAAGATTGTTTCCTTTCTCATCGGTAGGTTTCCATAAAACCTGAAGCCGCTCGCAATAGAGGCATGCAAGGCCTTCTTAGAATGCCCCGAGCGTTGCCGCCACCACCTCCGCGATCTCTTCGCACACATTGCGCGTTTGTTCGCGGGAAGGGCCTTCCACCATGACACGACACAGGGGCTGGGTCCCCGAATACCGCACCAGCACCCGTCCTGAATCTCCGAGACCTTGTTCCGCACGCCTGACCGCCTCGGCAATGGCGGGCACCGTCTCAAGCGGCGGCTTATCCCGCACCTCCACATTGATGAGACTTTGCGGAAAGACTTCCATCACCCCCGCCAGCTCGCTCAAGGGCCTGTGGGCCGTTGTGACCGCCTCAAGCACCTTCAGCGCACCAATGATGCCGTCTCCAGTAGTATGGTGTTCCAAAAATATCAGGTGGCCTGAATCCTCCCCGCCAATAGATGCCCCGTGCTTCAACATGGCTTCCAGCACATAGCGGTCTCCCACGCGGGTAATCACGTGGTCGATGCCCAGACGTTTCAGGGCGACGTGAAGGCCGATGTTGCTCATTACCGTGGTTACCACCAGATTGTTTTTCAATCGACCCTGTGCCTTCATGGTCTTGGCACACAGAACCAGCATCCTATCACCGGTCACCCTGCTGCCCCTTTCATCCACTGCGATCACCCGATCTCCATCCCCGTCAAAAGCGAACCCCGCCACCGCCCCATTTTGGATCACAGCCTCGGCAAGCCTTTCCGGGTGCTCGGACCCGCATTGATCGTTGATATTGATCCCGTCCGGTTCACACGACAGGGTCCGAACCCGGGCACCAAAGGCCTCAAAAACCGCCGGTGCGATTTCAAAGGTAGCCCCATTGGCACAGTCCAACACAATCGTCAGTCCTTTAAGAAATCGCGCATCCCGAAAAATCTGGTGTAAAAAGGTGCAATACCGCCGCGTCGCATCCACTACACGTTGCACGCGGCCCACGGCTCGCCCGTCGTCTGATCTTTGCGCCGCCAGCCCCTCAAGCGCCTTGGATTCGATCTCGGACTCCATGTCATCGGTCAGCTTGAACCCGTCTGCTTTAAAGACCTTGATCCCGTTGTCATAAAAGGGGTTGTGCGAAGCCGAGACCATCACCCCGGCATCACATTCCATCTCGCGGGTCAGGTAAGCAAGTCCCGGCGTGGACAAAATCCCTGCCAGAAGGGCATTCGCCCCAGCGGAACAAATCCCGGCGGCCAAGGCGTGCTCCAGCATGTCGCCCGACATCCGGGTGTCCTTGCCGATGACCACCCGAGTTCCACCACCGCCCCCGCCCAGCACCTGCGCGACGGCACTTCCAACCTTTATAGCCATTTCCGCAGTGATGGGATGGGTATTGGCTTTCCCACGGATTCCATCGGTGCCGAAAAGTCGTTTTTGCATCCCTCAGGTCCCATAAGAAGGCATCACGGCCAGTACGTCTGCCCGGACGCCATCCACGATCCCTTGAAGCCATCGAATCCCCAGAGATGAGACATCCTGCGGCAGGGCCTGCACCACTGCCAAATAATCCGATCCAGGTCCCCTTAAACGCTCCTCAAAACCGGCCATAAAGGCTTCCAGCACGGCCAGATCACCCTCGGATTCCATGTGCCTCAAAAACACCGCTTCCACATCGGGCCATCGGTCAAGCAGTTCTTTTTTTTGCGCAAGCACCCGTTGGTCCACCTGATCGCCGGCCAAGGCCCGGTACTGCCTGATGGACTCCGGCATCTTTTCCGCCAGGGCCCTGAAGCGGGTTATACGTTCGGCAATCATGGCCTTTAAGGTATCAAGCGCACCTTGATACAGCATTTCAGCCGCCCGGCCGGTGACAAATTCTATCCGAACCCGTTGATACCAGTGCCTCAAGGCGATCAGGTTCGCGATATAGATAACGTTGTTCATCACCCGTCGCCTCATATGCCGGTAAAGGCCGGGGTAACGGTCGCTCACCCTGCGGTTCATCTCCTCGCCTTCTGCCAGAATCTCGTCCCGAAGCAGGACCTTGTTCGGGGTATCCAAATCCCGCCGACAGATCACGCCCGCCGCAATGACACACCCGTATTCCACCCGTGCCGGTCCGACCAGTCCCCCCTGGCCACCCAGAAAAATGGGCGGTTGATTCAGCATGACCCCCCGTGGCACATCACCGATCAACGAAGGGGTGGCTTTGTCCTGATTCGGTGTATAGTTGAAATGGATGTATGCACTTCCCACCTCACTGTGGTTGCTTTGGCTGGTGCCTCCAGCCATCAGGCAATCGCAAAAATTGATCAGGCTGCCCAAGGTCACAAAAGGAAACAGGATCGTTTGTTTCAAGCCGACCCCGTGAGCGCTACGAGCATGTTCCTCCAGAAGGCATCCATTGCGGATCTGAGCCGCGGATCCCATGGACGCGCCCGCCAAAAACACCGACCCTTTGAAAACCCCTCCACGCAGATGGACCCCGGGGCCGATCAGGCATTCATGAATGGTCACCGGGCCCTCATCACCCAGTTGTGCCCCGGCCATAATGAGGCTCTTTCGCCCAAAAATCCGGCAACCCGGATAAATGACCACCCCGTCGCCGGCAATACGATCCAGCACGACCTCGGGCCCGATCATCACGCTGTCGGGGTCCAGGACTTTCACACCTTTCTTGATAAGTTTATGAATTTTTTCCTTGGAACTGTTCAATCCGCAGCATCCTTTTAATCGTTTCGACCAACTGAAATTTCACTGAAAGATTCCCCATTGTCAAGCAGTTTCCCTGTGCCCGGATCCACCGGTTGCCGACCGCGTTTTTTGGCCCTTCGGGGATGCCGATTTTACCGGATCTGCTTTGTTGGTGGGCGCTTGAAGGTCAACAGTACGTCGGCACGCCCACCGCCTCGCATCTTAAGGCAAACTCGGCAACCGGTGGACCGGCCTTTTGACACGTTTATGGTCCTGATTGAAGAAAACCGACGGTATCTTAGTGGCTTTACAGGACAAGACGGCCATTTTGATGAATCGGCCGGTATGCTTTTCATCACCGAACACCGGCAATTGCTGGTCACGGATTCCCGGTATGAGCTTCAGGCCCGGACCGAAGCACCTGAATTCGAGATCCTATGCTACAAGAACGACCTGGCCTCCAGTTTGTGCGACATTCTCGAGGATTTGAAAACCAAACGCCTTGGCTTTGAAGCGGCCAGGCTGTCTTTTCGTAACCATCAGCGCCTGCAAGAACAACTCAACAAGCGGGGGTTAAAAATCACCATGGTTCCCACTGAAAACCTGGTTGAGACCTTGCGGGCGGTCAAAGACCCCCATGAGCTTGACGCCATTCGCCGATCTCTGGCCCTGTCTGAGTCCGTGTTTGATCGCTTCCGGGTCAAGCTGCGTCCCGGCCTCACGGAAAAGGCACTGGCTTGGACCCTCGAAAAAGGGCTCCGGGAAGCAGGGGCCGACTCCCTTGCCTTCCCGCCCATTGTCGCTACCGGTCCCAATGCCGCCATGCCGCATGCCGTGCCCACGGAGCGTGTTGTCTCAGAATCCGAACCCCTTCTGTTCGACTGGGGAGCCCGCCTGAACGGCTACTGCTCGGATATCTCACGAACTCTCGTCCTGGGTACGCCGGATGCGACTTTTGCAGCCGTCTACCAGGTCGTGCGGGACGCCCAACAAATGGCCATAGATGCCATTAAGCCAGGGGTGACCACCCGGGATGTGGACAAAATCGCAAGAGATCATATTGCCTCAAAGGGCTTTGGTGAGCGCTTCGGCCACAGCCTCGGCCATGGTGTGGGAATAGCAACCCATGAAGGACCCCATCTGAGCCCGTTGCGGTCCACAACGCTTGAAATCGGCATGGTCACCACGGTAGAACCGGGCATCTACATCCCCGGCTGGGGTGGCGTGCGACTGGAAAACATGGTTGCCGTGACTGAAAACGGGGCTGTGGTACTAAACCGGAGCCCCGTATAGAAAAAAAGAATAGGACCCATCTTCACCGAATCGGCAGAACCATCCGGGTCCTCCACCACTGGTGGGGGGCTTAGATCCATTCTAATGCGGTGATTCCAGCACCCCGGACGAACCTGTCACACCTCTTTGCATATGAACAGGCATGGGATAGGAAGCCCCCTTCCGCTTTCCGTTCTTTGTTGACCCAATGACCCGCAAAAAGGCCTCCACCACCGAAGGGTCGAACTGGGTACCCCGGCCCTCACTGATAATCTTAATGGCGCGCTGGACAGGCATTCCTGCTCGATACGGCCTGTCTGAAGTCAAGGCGTCGAACACATCTGCCACCGCCAGGATCCGCGCTCCCAGGGTGATCTGGTCTCCGGCCAAGCCATCGGGATACCCCGTACCGTCGAACCATTCGTGGTGCTGCCGGGTGATCGG
>JAFDGP010000143.1 GCA_019309245.1 Deltaproteobacteria bacterium
TGGGTGGTGGCCTGGTCGGGCTGGTCGGGTTGAAGAGGCGTAATCGTTCATAAACCTTCTCAGGTGATTGGAAGGAGGAGATGTCTGTGAGTGCAAAACAGCATCACAATGGATCGGGTCTCTGGATAGGGTTGTGCGTTTTTTTCGCCCTGTTCATTTGCCTGAGCGCTGTGCAGGTGCAGGCTTGCCCGGTTCCGGAACCGTGTCCTGATTGCCATCAGCCGGAGTGGTGGGATACTGCGGACGCACAGGTCATCATTAATCCGGTTCCAGAGATGGGGACCAGTGGATACGGTTGGAGCCCGCCGAACTGGCTTAAGTACACGTGGGAGACCTTTTCGATAGATGGTGACGACTTTATGGTGGTTAATCTTGACAACGTGGAAAATCCTGAAAAGACCAAGCTCTTCTCCGTGGCCTTTCATTTTACGGGAGAGCTTTCGGACGATTTCCCGATTGTAGGCATAACCGGTTACTACGAACAGGATCCATCTCAAACCCAGAGATTTTTCGCAGATAAGCTGAATGTGGAAGGTGAGTGCGCCTGGCTGGAAACCTCCATGTTTCCACAACCGGGCCATGAGAGTTTTCTTTTGATGGTCGGCAATGAGGATTTTTCCGTAGACTGCGTGGAACTGGCCACCAAGTGTGTGCCCATCCCATCGACGCTTCTGCTGCTCGGCGGAGGTCTGGTGGGTCTGGTTGGGATTCGGAGAAGGCGTTCGAAAGGGAGTATAGGTTCGTAACAATGTCATGGAATCCGTTTCCGGCGAAAACCTGACTTACGATTCAAAACAGATAAAGGTCCGTAGGGCAGGGTGCGAGTCCGCCGCAGGTGGACGCGTTCCCTGACACGATCTGTCAGGTAGCCCCGCCTCCGGCGGGCCAACCTGACCTACGATTGGTCGTGCTGTTTCGGATTTGGGAAAGACGTCCAAGAGCAGTGTAAAGAAAAGAGATTTGGATATCAGGGCCTCCAAGAAAAACGGAGGCCCTTGTTTGTTTGTGGAGAGGAATAAGATGGGTTGAGGGGCTATTTTGAAATCCCCCCTGGCCCCCCTTTACAAAAAGGGGGGAAGGAGGTTGAGAGAATTTTACAAAAGGGGAAAGAGCTTGAGAGAGTTTTCCAAAGAGGGACAGATTCAGGCGCTTCAAAAGGAGATAGAGGGGGTTTTCCAGAGGGGGCGGAAGATGGATCGTTGTTTCAAACGGAGGACCACGATCCCTTGCGTCTCTCAGTAGGTCAGAGTGCGAGTCCGCCATAGGCGGACGAACTCCCTGACAAGAGTTTGAGAAGGTGCACATCGGTTTGTGGACATGTAGTACGAGAGGAGACGAGCAATGCAGAAAACCGTTGGAGTGGTTATTGGAGTGATCTTGAGTTTGATGTTTGCCACAGTGCCGTTTGCACGGGCAGCGGATCTTGTTGTAACAAACGTGAACGATTCCGGCCCGGGCTCTTTGCGGGAGGCGATCTCTATTGCTAATTCGAACGCTCAACCCGACACCATTACCTTCGGGCCCGCTCTGGCCGGGGAGACGATCTATCTGGGCTCGGCCCTGCCTGTGCTGACCGAAGACGGAACCACCATTGACGGCACACCGTCATGCTCGGCTGACTTCGATCAGGACGGCGACGTGGACGGTGCGGATCTCGCGGCCTTGCCGAACCACCTTCAGGAGGTGTCTGTGGCATCCTTTGCGGCCAAGTTCGGGAAAATCGACTGCTCTGTCGCTCCTACAATTGACGGCTCTGCCGTGTGGGGTCTCAGGGGAGGCATACGGATTGAAGGCGCCGAGAACATTACCGTCAAGGGACTCAGGGTCGTGGGATGCCAGTTCGGCATTTACCTGGATTGGACCGTTTCAAATGTGACCATTGAAGGAAACGAGGTGATCGTGCCTTTGCCCATGTACGACAATGAGGACCGGGTGACCATTGCCTACAATGCCCGGGCCGGGACTGGAGGCCCGAGCAGCCACGACATCCGGTTTTTGGACAACCGGGTGGAAAACGGCCGATTCGGGATTTACCTCAATGACGAGAATTTCACCATCGAGCACGTGGTTATGGAAGGAAACACCCTTGCCGGCCCCCTGACGGCCATATCGGTCAACACCGCATACGGTCCGGGAGCCAATGTCAGCAACGTGAACATTTCGAACAACACGATTACCAATGTCCCGGACCATCCGGGTATTGCCGTGCTGACCTCTCATCCCGGTGGGATTTCTGACGATTGTCTCCTGAACAACATTAGAATTTCCAGAAACACGGTTGAAGAGACCGGAGGGATCTATGTGAGCATCTTCGGGGGAAGCAACAACACGATTTCAGGGCTGACCATCGAGGACAATCTGGTCCTGGCGTCGGCCAACGAAGGAATCAATGTGGATAACGAAACCCCGTCCGGCGACAACAATACCATCGGGACAATGAGTGATCCGGTGGTGGTGCGGAGAAACATTGTAGTCGGCAGCCGCAACGAGGGCATTCAATGTGACGGCGGCGTGATGGCGCGGGTGTTGAACAACCTGTCCGGCGGCAACCGCGCGGGCCTGGCTCTTACGGGCGGATCCACTGTGGAGGCTTCAAACAACCTCGCGTACAGGAACAACGGGGGCGTGGACATCAAGGGAAGCGGGACCGTCGCCCTGAACAATAACATCATTTCAGAAAATTGCACGTACGGCGTCGAATCCCGATTTGGTACAAGCGCGATTTTGTTTTCCTATAATGACGTGTGGGACAACGGGACGAACTACTCGGGCATCACCCCGGATGCGACCAATCTGGAGGCGAATCCCATGTTCGTGGCTCCGGCCTCCGGGGATTTCCACCTCCAAGGCGGTTCCCCGTGCATCGATGCCGGCAATCCCGATACCGAATTCAACGACACGGACACTACGAGAAACGACATGGGGATTTACGGCGGTCCTCAGGCTGCGCCGTTATTTGCAGCCGTTCCGGAGATTTCTTATCCAACCGGTATCCTGAAGGTGGAAATATCGAATATCCATCTTGGGGGAGCCTACCTGACCGAGCATTTCGGGGACTATGCGCTGGACATCTCGCTGAGGGCCTCTCCGTGTTCGGTCGCATCCGCCACGGCCTATTCGCCCTCGGGTGTTCAATACGATCTCTATGACGACGGCGCCACCAACGGGGATATGACAGCCGGAGACGGCCAGTTTGAATCCGTGAATTTTCTCTCCAGCCAACCGGAGACCGGGACCTGGCGGTTTGAGATGGTGGATTCTTGGGGCGCGTTCTATGAGCAGGAACTGGTTCTGGAGAGCAACCCGCTCTTGTATCCCCTATTGGGTGACCCGGATGATGGCGACACCATCTCGGACCCGACGCCGGACCTGATTTGGTTTCCGGTCTCGGGGGCAAACGACGGTTATACCGTGGGCATCTTCGAGGGAGAGCCCGCCCGGTTTGCGCCGGAAGGCATCGTGTTCATGACAGACGTGGATGCAGGCACACAGTTTATTACCGTGCCTGACGGAATCCTGGAGCTCGGAGAGACCTATTACTGGTTCGTCCAGGCCCGGGATGATCACATGGAAGGAAACAGCGGATACACCAATTTATCCATGAGCATGCGGCATTTTGCCGTGGCATTGCCGGAATAGGCAGGGTTGCGATCGGTTTTCGCCCGCCGGTCATGGATGGAGCGGCACAGTGTGGCCCAAGGCGGTGATCCGTAGGTCAGGGTGCGGGGTCCGCCGCAGGCGGACGAGCGGCCTCGTCGGGTGGCATTTTAGATGCCGCCTTGGCGGGGGACAACCCCCCGCCCTACGGTTCTTTCTTGCAGTCTGTCAGGTAGCCCCGCCTCCGGCGGGCCACAACCTGACCTACAGGGGATTATGCAAAGGAGGAGATCGGTGATGAGGCCGTTGGAGAGACCAAGGAACAGGTTCTGGGCCCGTCCGATGCGTGGTTGCACGTCCGGCATGGGTGCGGGGTGGGTCTTTGCACTGGTGCTGGTCGTCCTGATCGGGACGGGGTTTGCTCCGGCACGTGCGCAGAGCGTTTCGATAACCAGCGGACGCGGCATGGCCGGGGTCTCCGTGGTGCTTCCCAAAGACGGTCACGCGAATCCGGCAGAGACGGTCCTGGACATCACGGTGCAGGACCTTCACGTGGAAACGGTTGAGGCCAACGGCGAGGCCTTTCATGTGATGGGCCTTTCTGGCTACACCACCACGCTCGAGGTCGGAAAGCCGCAATTGCCCGCCATTCGAAAGACCGTGGGCCTTTCCGACGGCACAGCGTCTGTTACGGCGACCGTGGTGTCAAGCTCCTATACCGACTATCCCGGGTTCAAGGTCTATCCCGTTCAAAAGCCGTTAAAAGACGGCGAAGTCCCGGCGGATTTTGCGATCGACCAGGCCTGTTATGCACGGGATGCGTTTTACCCCACCCCTTTTGTGCGTGTGGGAAAAATCGGCATCTGGCGAGATATTACTGTGGCTACTGTCGAGATCGTGCCGGCGCGGTTTAATCCTGCCACCGGGATGCTGCGAGTCTACGATCACATTCGGGTGAAGCTGGAGGCTCACGCGGGCACCGGCCTAGCAACCACGGCCGCATCCGGCCCAAAAAAAGTCGAAGCCAAGTTCGACCGGTTCTACCGCGATGAGATCATCAACTATGACGCGCTGGACATTACTGTAGGGGAACCGACCTACACGGCGCCTTCCGGGTCACTGAGCACTCAGAGCGGCGACACGTTGGATGCCACCGACCAGACAGGCATCCCCTATGATACCTCGGTGAAGTACCTTTCCATCCGGCATGAAGACTGCTCTGACTTTTCCACCCTCAAGCCGTTGCTGGACTGGCACAGGCAGTGCGGCCTTCCCTACGCCTCGGTTGTAAAGACCGGGATCCCAACCGCTGAAGACATCAAGAATACAATTTCCAACTGGTACAATGCCCATCCGGAGCTGGAGTTCGTCCTGTTGGTCGGGGATCTCGGCTATCTGCCCTGGTATCCCAACTGGGGGGGAACAGAGACGCACGACCTGCCCGGTGACCACTGGTATGCCTGCCTGACGGGCGGAGACACACCGGATCTGTGGCCGGAGATAGCCATTGGGCGTCTGCCGGTCAGAAACGATCTAGAGCTGGCGCAGCAGGTGGAAAAAATTCTTTCCTATAGCAAACATCCTCCCTACGGAGACTGGCTGGACAGGGCGCTCCTGATCGCTCACAAGCAATCAGCACCGGGAAAATACCAGGGCTGCAAAGAGAGTATCCACAGCGCAACTTACGCTGATCCGTTTGACTTTATCACCGCCTATGGGGCTGATCCTGCAAATGGAGGCGACGACGCCACCAATGCGGATGTGAACAATGCCATCAACAACGGAGTCGGGATCGTCAATTACCGGGGTCACGGAGCCTATGGGTTTCCCTCAAACCGGCCTTGGGGAACCTTCTGGGGAGGGCAGGCAGCCGAAAATTATCCGGCTGCGTGGAACGAGAGTGGGGAGCAATACTGGGCCACGGATGCTCAGAGCCTGGAGAACGGCGCCAGAACGCCTGTCGTGTTCAGCATCTCTTGCATGAACAATGCCCTGGACAATCCCACGTTTGATTGTCTGGGACGGGCCTTTGTCATGCAGTCTGCAGGGGCCGTGGCCTTTCTGGGGGCCTCGCGGCCCTCCTATACCACGCCCAATCATGATTTTGACCGGGAGCTTTTTGACGCGATCGGAAACGAAGGCGTCCGTGAAATCGGATGGATCCTCAATGACGCCAACACGGAACTGCTCACATCCTACGGTGAGGACAGTACCTACATGGACAACCTGAAGATCTACCTGTGGCTGGGAGACCCGGCCATGCGGGTGTGGGGCCACGAGCCGGGGACATTTGTGGTTGTGGATTATCCGACCGAGGTTAGCACCGGAGTGATGACCGTGCGCACCGGCTTTTACATCACTTATCCCGGTGGGTCTTCTGCCTTTGTGCCGATTCCCTATGCCCGGGTGACAATTGATGGCTGCGGCGTCTATACGTATCAAGAGACGGACGGCAATGGGGAGGCTTTATTTAATTTCGTGCCTGCCTTTTCCGGGCAGATGAACCTGACCGTGACCAAGGCGGATTATCTCCCTTACCAAGACACCATCCAGATCGTCCCCCTGGAGGATAAGATTACCCATATCCAGTTTTCTCCGGCCTCCCCGGCGTCCTTATGCAACGAAGAGGTGGTCCAGGCCACGTTCGATTACACCACCACGGATGAGGGCGGGATCCGGATTTTTGTCCGGCCTTTTAGCAATGGGTTGCTTTCACCGCATTACCCTCCCCACTCTTCGGATTGGTGGCCCTACCCGGAAGGATCCGGGAGCGGATGGTTTACCATTGATTCGGGCAACGTGGTTGTGGATCAGGTCCAGTTTCAGATCTGGAGTGCTGACCAGAGCCGACTCCT
>JAFDGP010000144.1 GCA_019309245.1 Deltaproteobacteria bacterium
GCGAGGCGGTGGGCGTGCCGACGTACTGTTGTACTTCAAGCGCCCACCAACAAAGCAGATCCGGTAAACTCGGCATCCCCGAAGGGCCAAAAAAACGAAGATCAAAATGGATCTGCCCACACTGAAGCCAAGTGAAGGGTTTCAACCAGCGTTTTCTTTCAACACGCTGCAATCATACCATAAAAGTCCGATCTTCGTTTTTTTGGCGGTGGATTTGGGCCATCCAGGATGTGTCGTAACAAGAGCTTGCGGGAGGATAGCCTTTGTCCGACAAAAAACATACCGAACACTTCGTGGAAGTTGCTGTCGCGCGGCCCCTTTCAAAAACACTGACTTACCGGGTCCCCGCCCACCTGTGCGACAAGACCCGCGTGGGAAGCCGCGTTCTTGTTCCCATGAAAAATACTCGGGTCACGGGCTACGTCCTGGGGCACGGTTTGCGCTCGGACCGTACGGATATCAAGTCCATCGTCGACGTTGTAGACCCCGAGCCCTTGTTTCCAGATTCCATGGTTCCGTTCTTTCGCTGGATTGCACATTATTATCTGTACCCCATTGGAGAGGTCATCAAAGGGGCGCTTCCTGGAGGCCTTACGGCCGGCCAAATTCATTCGGTGCGGATCACCGCCCAAGGACTGGCTGCGCTTTGCAAACGTAGCGACCTTCCCCCCCTGCAATGCGCTGTACTCCAGGCTCTAAAAAACCGCCAGGAGCCGGTCACGATCAAGGCCTTGTCAGGCATGGTCGGCCGTCGAATTTCTTCTAACACCCTTTCCATTTTGGAAGCAACCGGCCTGATCGCCCGACAGTCTCGACTCTCAACGGGAAGGGTGCACCCAAAAAAAGAGCGCTATGTCATTGCGCTCCGGGACCGGCCACCGTCTTCCGGCCTTTCCAAGGCCCGGCGCAGGGTTCTGAATATCGTGGAACGTTCCGGGGAGATTTCCCTGAGGCGGTTGCGGACCAAGGTGGCCTCAGCAGGCCCTTTGGCAAAAAAACTGGCCGAACAGGGACTTGTAAAACTGGTGGATCGTGAGGTATACCGCGACCCTTTCGGTGAACCGATCAAGCCTGCACCCGATCCCCCAACCTTGACCCGCGAGCAGCAACACGTGCTGGCCGTCGTCACACAGGCCCTCGGCACGGGTTTTTGCACTTTTCTGCTTCACGGGGTTACAGGAAGCGGAAAGACCGAGGTCTATATGCAGGCCGTAGCCGCCGCCTTGAATCAAGGCCATGAGGCCCTGATTCTGGTCCCGGAGATCGGTCTAATCTCCCAGACCGAACGCCGTTTTCGCGCCCGGTTCGGGGACTGTGTGGCCCTGCTGCACAGCGGTTTGAGCCCCGGCGAACGCCTGGACCAGTGGATGCGCATTGTCCGTCATCAGGCCCAAATCGCAATCGGAGCCCGTTCCGCTGTCTTTGCCCCATTTAAACGCCTGGGTCTGATCGTGGTGGATGAAGAGCATGACGATTCATACAAGCAAGAAACCCAACTGCGGTATCATGCCCGGGACCTGGCGATCCTTCGGGCCAAGCTCACCGGCGCAGTAGCCCTGCTTGGATCGGCAACCCCCTCCGTGCAATCCCATTATAATGTCCGTACAAAAAAGTACACTGGACTGACCTTGCAGAAACGGATCGACGATCAAGCTTTGCCCGACATCACGGTTGTGGATTTAAGAGAAACCGGTGGGGCTCGACGGGCAAAACCCTTTATCACTGAAGAGCTCAAGGCGGCCATGGACGAGGCCCTGGGCCGCGGTCAACAGGTCCTGTTGTTTCTGAACCGGCGGGGCTTCGCCAGTTGCCCGACGTGCACCTGGTGTGGACAGCCGGTGCGCTGCAAGCATTGCGACGTCACCATGACCCTACACCATGGGGCCGACGCTTACAGGTGCCATTATTGCGGTTACAGCCGTGGCCGGTCGTTGGGTTGCCCCGCATGCGGCCATTCCAAGGTCAAACTGATCGGCCTTGGCACGGAAAGGGTCGAACACAAGATCCGCACCCTTTTTCCAGAGGCCAAAGTCGCGCGAATGGACCGGGACGCCACCGCGCGAAAGGGAGCGCTTACGGGCATCTTGAAGGACCTTCGCCAGCGGCGTATCGATATCTTGATCGGCACCCAAATGGTGGCCAAAGGCCACCATTTTCCCAACATCACCCTGGTGGGCATTCTGTGCGCCGACCTGTCGTTAAATTTTCCGGACTTTCGTGCCGGCGAGCGAACCTTCCAAATCCTGGCTCAGGTAGCGGGCCGTGCGGGCCGAGGTGCCAGTCCGGGCCGGGTCATTCTTCAGACGTTCAACCCGGACCACTTCTGTATCGCAGCGGCCACCCGTCAAGATTATATGGCCTTTTACAGTCAGGAAATCGGATATCGCAAGGCCCTGCGTTATCCCCCGTATTGTCGGCTTCTGCAGGTCTTGATCACGGGCAAAAACGCCCGATTTACGCAGCGCTATGCTATGCAGGTCGGTGCGTTTTTCCGAAAGGCGCGATCGCAAAACAAGGTGCTTCAAACGCAGGTGGACCTGCTCGGCCCGGTCGCCGCCCCCTTGGCTCGCCTCAAGCAGCGGTACCGATGGCAAATGCTGTTAAAGGGCACGGACATCAGGGCGCTCCATACGCTGGCAGGTCTTTTCGCGGAGAGTTCCCTGTATACGCACCATTCAAACAAGGTCCGGGTGACCCTGGACGTAGATCCGGTTAGTATGTTGTAATGAGGGTCCATCCACAAATGGCCTTTTCGGCTCCGGCTTTTCTAGGTTAGGATCAATATTGTTACGACTAGGTGTTTTCCAAACGGTCGATTATCAACTCCGCCGCCTTCTTCCCGGACAGGAGCATCCCCCCGAAAATGGGCCCCATTCGGTGCGACCCGAAGGTGGCGTTGGCCGCCATACCAGCCACATAGACCCCGGGAAAGGCCTCCCGGGTATTTTTCAGCGTGGTTTGTTCGGCCACATCCGCCCAGAGGGATTTTTCTCCGACCACTCCCCCGGTTTCCGTCAGGAGTTTGGACCCTGATTTTCTCTCGATAATATGCATCAATTCTGTGGCATGTCCGGTCGCATCAATGGTGTATTGGGTTCGTATGGTAAGTGGGTCCACGTGAAGCCGGGCCATCTCCACGGCCGTCCAGTTCACCACAAGGCCCACGACCTTTGTGGATGCAGGGCCGTTACTGCGCCGGATGATCACGTCTTCGACGCTCATCAAATTAAAAAACTTGGCCCCCGCGCGACACGCCTGAGACGCCAGGGTGGTGGTCGTCTCGACAGCATCGGCGGTAAAGTAGCCCGGCTGAAATAAGGCCGTGGCAATGCCAAGTTCATCAAGGATCTGTTTTCCTTCATCCTGAACGACAATTTCATTCAACATCATCCCGCCGCCCCAAAGCCCACCGCCGATGCTCAACTTTCGTTCGAAAAGGGCGACCTTCTTGCCCCGACTGGCCAGATAGTACGCCGCGACCAAACCTGATGGACCGCCGCCGACAACGGCAACGTCCAGGTCAAGGTTGTCGAGCCACTTTTCCGTAAACCGCCGGATGATCGCTTTGGTAATCACCTGTTCATCCAGTGTCATTGTTTCCCCGTTTTCCATCACCGCCTCCTTGTATGGTTTGCCCTAAAAAGAGTCAGGTTAACCCTCTAAAAAATCAATTGAAATTGTGGTTCTCATATTAAGAACAATCCGCGTGTTTTGGGACAAAAAACTAAAAAAACAAGCACGAAAACACGAAAGCCTCGATGTTTTTTATTTCGTGATTTCAATCTTTCGTGTTTTCGTGATAGATTTTTTCTTTTTTGGTTCCGGTTCGTCCGGGTTGGGAATGCAGGCCTCTCATTCCAGAGTTTCTTTCATAAAATTGAGTCCAGGGCGACGTCTTGGGATCAGGTGCTAATGTGACATAAATGGATTATAAAACGCATACTCGTGCTCATCCATTATTTTCGGGTCTGTGGATGGGCAATACCTAGTAAACCGGTATGATTCCTACCAAATTGATATGGATCATTAGCAGTTGAAATAAGGGACGTCAACGTTTTTGTTCGTTAAAAAGAAGGACCATTCAGGGGTGGCAACTGATGAAAAAACTTGACAGAGCCTGTGGTCCGTGCTTTGCTAATTTTATGAAGATAACAATCCCGGGCACCGTGCAGCTATCCTTGCAGCTTTTGCTCCTTTTGGGGGAGGTCTGCCTGCGGTAGCCGGGTATACACAAAAAACCACACGGGCCGCAGGCAATAGAACCTGCGGCCTTTTTTTTGGGTCACAGGGCCCGCATAGGACCCTGCGGCATCGTTTTCCCGAATTTGAGGAAGGAGAAAGAATCATGGAAAGGATATTCGTTTTCGACACCACGTTGCGTGACGGCGAACAGGTCCCCGGGGCCTGCCTGAACCCCAGGGAAAAGCTCGAAATTGCCATGCAGTTGTCCAGGCTTCAGGTGGATGCCATTGAAGCGGGATTTCCCATATCGTCCCCCGGAGATTTCAAGGCGGTCAAGATGATCGCCGACAAAGTCAAGGGCCCCACCATTGTCGCTCTGGCCCGTGCGGTACGAGAGGACATCGAAACGGCCTGGAAGGCCATTCAAGGCGCTGAAAAACCCCGCATTCATGTCTTCTTGGGGACCTCGGACGTGCACATCCAAAAAAAATTCGGGCTCGACAGGCAAAAGGCCCTGGAAAGAGGTCTGGATGCGCTCAGGTTCGCAAAGTCTCTTTGTCCGGAAGTCGAGTATTCCACGGAGGATGCCTCTCGCTCGGACCCCGACTACCTGGCCAGTGTGGTGGAACAGGTCATTGCGGCCGGAGCAACCGTGGTCAACATTCCCGATACCGTCGGCTATGCAGTCCCTGAACAGTTTGGCGCCTTAATCGCCTTGTTGATAAATAAAGTCCCCAATATCGACAAGATCATTCTCAGCGTGCATTGCCACAATGACCTGGGCCTTGCCACAGCCAATACGCTTGCTGCCGTGCGAAACGGGGCCCGTCAGGTGGAATGTACCATGAACGGCCTCGGAGAACGGGCCGGCAATGCATCCCTGGAAGAGGTGGTCATGGCCATTCGGACCCGAAAGGATTATTTTGATTTCTACTCGTCCGTCAATACCCGGGAAATCATGAGAACCAGCATCCTGGTCAGTCGCCTGATGGGAATGCCTGTTCAGGCAAATAAGGCCATTGTCGGCGCCAACGCCTTTGCCCATTCTTCTGGAATTCACCAGGACGGCATCCTGAAAGATCGCGCCACATACGAAATCATCCGCCCGGAGGACCTGGGAATCACGGATCATGCCATGGTCCTGACGGCAAGATCGGGACGGCATGCCCTTAAGGATAAGACCGTTCAAATGGGCTATGACCTTCAAGACCGCGAGTTTGAACAGGTTTATGAAAGATTCCTGTCCGTTGCAGATAAGAAAAAGCAGGTCTACGACCAGGATGTGGACCTGATCGTCCAAGAGGTCATCTTTGCGGATCTCGCCGACAGCAGCCTCTATGCCCTTGAATCCTATAAGATCATCACGGGAAACGGGGAGGCGCCGGAAGCCAAGGTCAGGCTTCGCAAGAATGAGGTGGTTCTGGAGGCCGTGTCGGAAGGCGGCGGCCCTATTGACGCCATCTTTAAGGCCATTGACAAGATCGTAGGGGCGTTTCACAAGCTGGAAGATTTTCAGGTACAGGCCGTTACCGAAACCAAGGAGGCCATGGGAATCGCTACGGTGTGGGTTTCCCGGGAAGGCTTCCGCGCGTTGGGACGGGGTGCCAGCACTGATATTCTGAAGGCAAGTGCCCGGGCCTACGTGGAAGCTATCAATCGAATCGGCTGCCTGGTGGCAGGCAAAGTTGAACGGCCGGGGCCGAAAAAACAAAATGGTGCGACCGAGTCAAAGGGACAATCCGCCTGTGTGCAGGCGTGACGGCCTGAAAAGATCCTCGGATTTCTGAGGCCCCGGTTGATACAAAGATTTTCTCGTTGATCAACATCGCGCGCCAAGTGTATATAATCACACGGGACGGCTTCGACGATTTCGCGCCGGATCGGCACGAATGCACCGCAGGGATTAAAGTCCGCTAATGAAAGCGCTTCTAAAAGAGGTCTTATTCCCCGTTCTTGTGTTGGGATGTCTGCTTGCCGGGCCTGTAACATGTCGTGTTGCCGGGGCTCGGGACCTGATTGAAACGGTAAACGCCCACGCCCGGATCAACTGGTCCCGCGGCGTCGTGGTGGCCGATGAGAGTCACCCTTTGGCGAACGGTCCCAAACAGCACAACGCCAAGGCAGGGACACCGGGCCCTTGTCCCGACTTGTTCGAGGCCGTTCAGCGGGTCCGGATAGACGCTTCGTCTTTCGTCAAGGATCTCGTGAAAAAAAGCGACATGATCCGGGCGCAATTGGACGGGATGTTGAGAAACCCTCAGGTCAT